>NZ_JBWNMZ010000002.1:0-46763 GCF_056435145.1 Ignicoccus sp. | reverse complement strand
GGTCCCAGCACGGGGCGGCTGCGGCGCCTCTCGGACGCCACCGCCGGACCCCGCGCGACCGGCTTAACTTCCGGGTTCGAAATGGGTCCGGGTGTTGCCCGGTCGCTGTGGCCGGGCCGGGCCGTGGGTGAGGTATCGAGTCCAGTTTAAATAACTTGCGCTCGGTGCCCGGCTAATTCCTCACCCATCGGTTCCGCCATAGTGCCCTCATCGCGCGCTCACGGGCGGCTTTACCTCTATTGTTGCCTGGGGCAAAAAACTCTTAGCTACTACAGATATCAAGTAGAACACGGCACTGCCTAAGGCTAACCACAAGGCGGCTATTACTGCGTCCTCAACTATGCCGTGGCCTAGCCTCTTGATTCTAGAAATGGGTATCGGCGCGCCCCTCAGAGCCCAGCCCAGAACCCATGATAGCCCCACGAGCGCCCAAGCCAGAACAGTTATCTTGAGGGTCCAGTCTTGTATAGTATCCACTAGTTCCTTAAAGTCCACCGATTCTCCCCGTACGTGTTGAACCGGTCAACCCTAACTGAGGGGCCAGGGTGAAACTCTTCCACATTAAATATCTAGATACAAGCGAGCTGGGGGTACCACGCCTTGAGTCAACAGGCCAAGGTAGACAAAGAGGAGATAAAGAGAAGGGTTATCGAAGAGGTGTTAAAGAAGGTTAGCGATCCTGAGATCCCGATAAACGTTTGGGACTTGGGATTGATATATGACCTCGACGTAACCGATGATGGAGTAGTTAAGATAAAGATGACATTGACTTCGCCAGCGTGTCCGGTCGGAGGCCAGATACTGTGGCAAATAGTAAACATGGCGAAACAGATACCCGGCGTTAAGGATGTAGACATAGATCTGACGTTTGACCCCCCTTGGACGCCGTTCAAGATGAAGGAGGAAGGGAGGAAGAAGTATAAGGAATTGTTCGGCTATGACATAGTGGAGGAGTACAAGGCTAAGTACGGCAGCGAGGAAGGGTACCTGAAGGCTATGGGATACATAGATTAATCTCTCCTCGCGAGTTCGTTTAATCTTTTTAATACCCCCAACTCTTTTATAGTTTCGGCCACCGCCCTAGGAACCATCTCTTCCCACTTGGGATCTCCCAAGGCCATCAGAGCCCTTATGTTGGTCGCCACGTACTTTTCTCTCGAGAAAGGTGGCGGTTCAAGGATTTTGTACCCTGCTTCCTCGAATAGTACCTTCACCAGTGGGTTCCTAGTCACTACTGCTTCGAAGGGCGGGACGTAAGTCTTCACGTGAGCCACCCAAGCTGAGTTCATCAATATGTCCGGCACCGGGATTATGTATATCTTCTTTAAGTCTATTCCATCGTCTTCAAGGGCCCTTCTGATAGCCAAAACCCTCTCGCCCGCGGTCATCGGGTTCTGTAAGGTGTGGCTCTCTTGAGCGCTCCCGACCACTATCACTAGCTCGTCTACCTTGTCCAAGCTCCATTTGACCACTTCCAGGTGGCCCTTGTGGAAGGGCTGGAACCTCCCGGGGAACAAGGCCCTCAAGCTTCCACCACCACCGCATCTCCCGGCCTTAGGCCTAAGCTCTTCGACGCGTTACCCATGTATTGAGCCACCTCTAGGTAGCCGAAGCTGTTTATGTAGACCGCCAGCTCCCCGGGCCTCACTTCAGAGAAGGTCCTAACGAACCGGGCCGGCCTCCCGTTTACCTTAACCGGCTCGCCTAGCTCGAAGGGGGCCTCCTTTGCCCAAGTCATTACGTTTCCGAAGCGGTCTACGTAGACCGCGGTTGTCTCTACCTTCTTTTCCTCTACCTTCGCAAACGGCCTTAGAGGGAGGGGGGCCAAGGAGGTCTTGGGGCCCAGTTCCTCTAGCTTGCCGCCGCACTCCAAGAAGGCGCCCGCCGGGACGAAGACGTCGCGGCCGTGAAAGGTGTGGGAGGAATAGCTCACTAACTTCCTTTCTATCCGAACGACCTCTTCTGCTCCGAGCTCTTCCGCCGCCAGCCACAAGAGGCCGTTGTTGGGGCCCACGAGGAACCTCTTCCCTATGCGGGCCGCCACCGCTTCCCTCTCGCCCCCGACCCCTGGGTCTACTACCGCCACTAGAGTGGAGCCCTCGGGTAAGTGCTTCGCTGCGACCAACACCGCCACAGCCCCCTCCAACACGTTAAACGGTTCTATGCCGTGGGTGACGTCTATTACTTCTGTGTCCTTACAAACTTCCTTTGCAACAATCTTCAATATCCCGGCGTAGACGTCCTTGTATCCGTAGTCGGTAATTAGCGCCAACAAAGCGCTTCCCGAGCGATTCGCACTAAGTCCTCTCATTATCAAGGGTGGAGCCGGAGAGGAGTTATGAAGCGCTTGCAGCTCTTACTCCCCGGACCGGTGAGCCTCCACCCGGAAGTGGAGCTCTCCCAAGCGCTACCTATGATAAACCACAGGGGACCCGAGTTTAGAGAGCTCATGAAGGATGTTACGTCGAAGCTACAGAAGCTTTTCGGCACAGAGAGGGTCGCGCTCCTCACCGCCTCGGGGACGGGAGCGGTGGAAGCGATGGTAGCTAACTTCGTAGAGAGGGGGGAGAAAATGTTAATAGTCCAGACTGGGACGTTCAGCGACCGGATGGCCAAGATAGCGAGGACGTTGGGCGCGGAAGTGGAGCTCCTCGAGGTCCCAGAAGGTGAGGGGCTCACGGCCGAAGCCTTGGACGACGGGCTGAAGAAGAGCGGGGCCGACGTCGTGGGGGTAGTAGCGAACGAGACCAGCACGGGGGTCGCGCACAACAACCTACAAGAGCTCGCGAAGGTAGCCCACGAGAACGACGCACTGTTGCTCGTCGACGCGGTGAGTTACTTAGGCGGCCACCCCTTAGACGTGGAGTCCATGGAGCTGGACGCTGTAGCCTCTGCGTCCCAGAAAGCCCTCATGGCTCCCCCGGGCCTGGCGTTCGTGGCTTGGAGCGAGAGGGCGGTCGAGAAGATGAAGAAGGTCGAGAAGAAGAGCGTCTACTGGGACTTGGAGAGCTACGAAAAGTTCTATTTAGAGAAGTGGGAGACGCCGGCTACGCCGGCCGTAAGCTTAATGTACGCCCTCAACAAGTCTCTCGACATAATAATTAACGAGTTTGGGATAAACGGTTGGATAAGGAGACACGCGGCCTTCGCAGAGGTTATGAACGAGTTGGTGGAACGCGCCGGCGGGAGCGTTTACCCGAAACGCGGGTGGAGGTCCAACACTATAGTAGTTCCCATATTGCCCAAGGGGATGAGGCCTTCAGTGGCGAGGGCTTTGGCGAGGGAGAGGTGGGGGATAGACGTAGGCGGGGGAGCTTGGAAGCTAAAGGAAGTCAGTATAAGAATAGGGACGATGGGGTGGTACGGGGAGGACGTCGTCTACAAGGCACTCTCCTTCTTAGCGGAAATATACGGAGCGACGAAGGAGTTGGTAGAAGAGTTGGTAGAGGATTACAAGTCTAAGCTGTGATCCTTATCCGAGGGCCTATCGAGTCAACTCTCGTCTTAATTACCCCAAAGCCCAAAGGGGGGAGCGCGACTGACCCGGGCACTAAGGCGACGTCCCTGCAGACCATTGCTTTGTGCCCCCATAGTTCCTTCCAACAGCTCCCCTCGCCCGAGAGCAACTGCTCCAACACCTCCTCCGGGTCCTTTTCGGACGGCCTCGGATCGAAAGAAGTGATCAATATGGTGAGCTTTCTGAAATCATCCTTCTTCGTTACGAGGGATTTTCCCTCAAACAAGCCTATTCCACTTAAGGATATAAGGGCCCACGGCCTCTCGGTATTCATGGTTACTACGGGTTTTTCTAGGAACACCACGAGCCTCTTGTCGCCCCTCTTAGCGAGGGTCAAGGGGTAAGGTACCCGAACCTCAAACTTCACTAACTAACACCTTTCGTAGTTTGTCGGTAGCGAGGTTAATATCTTCAGCAGTGGTAACGTACGGGGGCAAGAACCTCACGACAGTCGTTCCGGCCTTCAAGCTTAGCACGCCTTCCCTCTGTAAGGCCTCGATGTACTTGCCGGGCTTGACTCTGAGCTCGACGCCGATCATTAGGCCCACGGTCCTACACTCTCGAACCAATTTGACGTCCTTCAATTTCTCTTCCAGCATTTCTTGGAACAACTTACCCTTCTCCCTGGCATGCCTAGGGACCTCGTCCTCCAATAAGACGTCCACCGCCCCGCTCACCGCCGCGAGAGCAGCCGGGTTCGCGCCGTACGTCGAGCCGTGCATCCCGGGAGTCACGCTCTCAGCAATTTTGTCAGAAACTGCAACCATGGACACCGGGTAACCGTTGCCTATCGCCTTTCCAGCAATGAGCACGTCCGGGTCCGGGGCTCCTAGCCCTTGGTAAGCCCACACGTAGCCCGTCCTGCCGAAGCCCGCTTGTACCTCGTCGTAGACTAAGACCGCACCGACTTCCCTTGACCTCTTCGCTAAGGCGTTCATGAACTCCGGCGTGGCCGGGTTTATGCCGCCTTCGCCTTGCACGGGCTCCACGAAGACGGCCGCCGTGTTCTCGTCTATTATCTTGTCCACTTCCTCGGTCGAGTTGAACTGGGCGAACACTACGTTCTTGTAGAGGGCCCCTTCGGACGGCTTACGGTACTCAGAGCCCCACGTGAGGCTGAGGGCGCCCAGAGTCCTCCCGTGGAAGGCCTTCTTAAAGGCCACCACCTTGTCTCTTTTGGTATAGTTGAGTGCAAGTTTGAGTGCCAACTCCACTGCCTCTGCCCCGGAGTTCTGGAAGTAAACGTTAAGCAACGAGCTAGACAAGACTTTAGGGAGCTTTTTCATTAGTTCCTCCTTCGCTGGATCATCGAAAGAGGGCGAATTTATCATTAAGGTACCCAACTGCTCCACTATTTTCGCAATTACCCTCGGGTTCCTGTGACCTAAGAAGCCCACTCCATAACCGTTGTAGTAATCCAAGTACTTGTTCCACTTCTCGTCCCACACGTACTGCATGTAAGCCTTTACTATCTTTAAGCCCCTAGGCGGGTAGAAGCGCAAGAGCTTGGCCTCCAAGGCTTCTGCGCCCCTGGGAGATCCGGCGTGGGGTTTTCAAGGGATCTAAGTTAAGTGCCGACCGAGTGGGAGGCCTTGGGCCTGAGCGACGAAATGAAGGAACTGGTTAACGAGTATAAAAAGAAGCCTTCAATTGCCGCAATAGCCAGCCACTCCGCCTTGGATTTGTTTGACGGCGCAAAGGACGAGGGCTTCAGGACGATCGCGGTCTGCCAAAAAGGGAGAGAAAGGCCGTACGTTAAGTTCAGTCGGGTTGTAGACGAATGTATACTCCTAGACAAGTTCAAGGACGTCCTCAAGGAGGACGTCCAGAGGAGGCTTAGGGAGGAGGCCACCATCTTCGTGCCCAACAGAAGCTTCGCAGTTTACGTAGGATACGACGCTATAGAGCAAGAGTTCGAGGTACCTGTATTCGGGAACCGCTACTTGCTCCGATGGGAAGAGAGGGTCGGAGAGAAGAACTACTACAAGTTGTTAGACGAAGCAGGAATAAAGAGGCCGAAGCTGTTTGAGACGCCAGACGAAATAGACAGGCCTGTGATAGTGAAGGTCCCGGAGGCGAGAAGGAAGGTCGAGAGGGGGTTCTTCATAGCTATGGACAAGGAAGATTACCAGAAGAGGGTTCGAGAGCTCAAGGAATCCGGGATCATAGATGATGAAGGGCTGAAGAACGCGTCTATAGAGGAGCTAGTCTTGGGCGCGCACTTCAACATAAACTACTTCTATAGCCCCTTGCTTCAAGACTTGGAGCTACACTCAGTCGACAGGAGGATACAGAGCGACTTGGACGGCTGGCTGAGGCTGCCGGCGAGGGAACAGCTCCGACTGACTGGAAACCCAAGGATGATAGAGGTAGGTCACCTTCCAGCCACGCTGAGGGAGAGCTTGTTGGAGAAAGTATTTGAGATGGGAGAGAGGTTCGTGAATGCCGCAAGGAAGCTCGAGCCCCCCGGCGCCATCGGGCCCTTCACCCTCCAAGCGGTGGTCACGCCTGAACTGGAGTTCGTAGTGTTCGACGTGGCCCCGAGGATTGGGGGCGGGAACAACATATACATGGGAGTGGGCAGCCAGTACTCCAAGCTTCAGTTCGGAAGGCCGATAAGCTTGGGGCGGAGAATTGCTATGGAGATAAGGCTGGCGTGGGAGACCAAGAGGCTCACCGAGCTCGTCACGTAGGCTCTTCCACCTTCTTGAGTCTGCTTTTGTACATCTCCACTATTTCCTTGCAAGTGGTGGCGTCCTCCGGCCCCTTGTCGGGCCTCCAACGTATGAAGCGGGGAAAGCGAATGGCCAGCCCGCTCCCCGCACTCACCTCGTCCTTGGCGCAAGTGTGGACAGGGCTGAGCGTTATCTCGGCTCCTATCACTTCCGCCACGAGCGCCGGCCTCACCCACACGTCGGGCTTAACGTTGCTTATTACCCTTGGCGGCTTAGTCTCGCTTATGTAAGGCTTTAAGAGTTCGGGGAGCTTGGCCAGCTCCTCGTCGCTGAAGCCGGAACCGACCTTGCACACGGTGGCGAAGGCGTCCCTCTTCTCGTCGTAACCGGCAACCAATAAGGCCCCAAACGTGCCTCCCCTCTTCCCCCTTCCGTAGAAGGCGCCCACCACTACCAAGTCTGCCGGCTCGACCATCTCGCTCTTGTAATCTTTCTTGTACTTTATCCACAACCACCCCCTAGCTCCAGCTTGGTAAACGCTCTGCTCGTGAACCGCCTTTACCACCAAGCCCTCGTGCCCCTCTGATATAGACTGGTGGAAGAAATGTTCGAGCTCTTCAGGCTTGGTGACGAGCTTTGCTACGGACAGCGAGAGCTCCTCGCTCTGTTCGACGACTTCTTCCAGCCTCTTCCTCCTGAGTGGGAGCGGTTTGCTCGTCATGTCTTCCCCGTCTACGTATATTATGTCGAACAACTTCACGTTAACCGGTATCTCGCTCATCATCAATGCTACGTCGTGTTTCCTCCTCCGTCTCATCAGCTCTTGGAAGGGCCTGGGTTCCCCGGTCTCCGGATTAACCGCAATTACTTCCCCCTCAACTATCGCCTCCTTGACCTTCAAGCCGGACTTGACGTACTGGACCACGTCGGGGTAGGACCTAGTTATGTTCTCGAGCCTTCTGGAGAATATCATTACCTTACCGTTCGGGAGCAAGTGTATCTGCGCCCTCTCGCCGTCGTACTTGAACTCGGCCAACCCCTTGCCCCCCAACTTCTTTAATATCTCGGTGGGATCGTTGAGCCTCTCGGCGAGCATGGGCCTAACCGGGATTCCGGGCTTGGGCTTCACCCTCTTCAGCGCCTCCGGGCCCTCGGTAACGGTAATCTTCGCTATAGCTCCCAGATCGGCCCTCAAGTTGTAGGCCCTCTCCACCACGTCCTTCGTGGTTCCAGCTACGTGGGCTAAGGCCTCTATTATGGATGCGTCCCCGACGCCCAAGCGTAACTTTCCTTGAACGAACCTGACTATGTACTTAGCCTCCTTCGGCGAGGCCTCTTTGAGCAGGCCCGCGAGGGTCTTTATCTTTAGGTCCCTGCTACCCTCGCCCTGCATGAAGGCTATCTTCTTCAATGTCTCATATACCTTCTCGAACGTTAATTCTTCTTTCCTCGTCATAAACATCATCAAGCCCCCTTTGGGCGTTTTCGCCATTAGCCTCTCCGCCACCAAGCCCAAGTCTCCCAGCTGTTTGTACAAGTTCTCCACTTCCCTCTCCTTAACGTTCGCCGCTAATGATATCGCCTTTATTATTCCCTTTTCACCAATCCCTATCTCCGGGTAACCGTACCAGTCTGGCCACAGCTTGCCTTGGATAAAGTAGACGACCTTATCTATCGTTTCCTTGTCCTCTTCAACCACCTTCTTGAATAAGTTAGTTAGTATAGCAACTATCTGAGTCCTCGAAGTGGTCTTCTCCAACCTTTCGAGGACGTCTACGACCTCCGAAAACTTCAACGCGCGGGCCCAGAGCCTTGCGAGGAGGACTAATTGAGGGGCGCGGTGGCTAAGAACTCCCTAGGATTGTGAGGTTTGCCTAGCCGAGGGGAGGGGTTACACTTCTCCAACAAGATGTCCAAGACCGCTTGAGCCACCCTCGGCCCCACCGTTCTGACGAGCCTGACGCGCTCGACCTCGAAGGACGAACACCTCTTAGCTACAAGCGGGACTCCGACCCTCGCGGCCGCGTCCTTAGGCCTCTCGCCCTTCTTGACCAACACGTGTAAGTACATGTGAAGCCTTCCGGGGTACCTCAACGCCAACAGCGCGAAGTCCAAGTAATCGGGAACCAGCTCCGGGAGGGGCATCAGAACCCTGTCTGCCGTTCCCCTCAGCCACAAGCTCACGGAGGCTGCGTCGCCTAGGATCGGTACTACGAGCCCCTCTACCTTGTTCCTTCTCACGTTCTCTATCATGTATTTGTAAGCTTCTTCGTTGATGTCGACCGAATACACCTTTGCCCCCTTCATCTTAGCTATAAGGATCGAGAAAAGCCCCGCACCGGCAAACATGTTGAAGACTACTTCCCAAGGTTCAACTAGCTTCGCCACGCGCATGTGTTCGCCGGAGAGGCGGGGAACCACGAAGACCTTGCTCACGTCAACCAAATACTCACACCCGTGTTCTCTATAAACCGTCACGGTCCTCTTCTCACCAGCTAAGTGTATCAAGTCCCTCAAGACGTATGGGGGCTTCGTACCGGGTTCTATTGCCCAGACGGACTTTATCCCTGGCATCTTTTTCAAGAGGACTTCTCCCAATACCTTCAGCTTATCTATTGGGTAGTCAAACTTCCTGTGAATTAAAGCTATGTCGCCGACGACGTCTATTCTGCTCCAGACCCCCTCGTCGCCCAAAACCTCCTTAGCGATCTTCTTGAGCAGCCTCAAATGGTCACCCGCTCGAACGCTACCTTCCTAACGCCAACCCTTTCGATGGGGAGAAGCTTGGTCAAGCCTTTGAGGACGTCGCAGCCCATACACCTCACAACCGCCTCGTCCCCTCGCCTCTCCACCTCCCGCACGTACCCCTCCCCAGGCCGGAGGGCCTCAAGGAACTCGAGCTCCCTCGACCTCCCCTCCGCGAACTCCCTCACGAGCTCTAGGGCCTCCAGTCCCTCCTCGCCGAGCATCTCCTCCAGCGCCTCGCGCCTCACGACCTCTAGCCTCCTCTCAAAGACTTCCTTCCTTTTTCCGTGGCCCTCAGCCAAGAAGTGGAGCGCCGTCGCCAGGAATAGGGGATCGTCGTAGCCCATGGAGTTCGCCCACGTCACGCTTTCCCCCCAGTGAAGGGCTCCCTTGCCGAACTCGTAGTTTAAACCCAAAGCCATGATGGCGTCTAAGTAATTCCCGAAGAGGCCGACCAAGCGGGCGTAAGCCTCGAGTCCCCTCCGGGAGACGCGGGGGAGATTGACGGAGCCGTAGAGGGGCGACAGCGCCCCCTCGGCCTCGGCTACCGCCTCCTCTACGCTCACCCTCTCTTCCTTTATCAAGTAAGCCGCTAGGGAGACCGCGCACCTCAGGGGGTCGAAGCCGCAAACCACCACCGCCGGCCTCTTGCTGATGAGTACGGCTGCCGTATGGAAGCCCACCACGTCGGGCAACGCAGCCTTCGGGAACTCCTCTACCACCTCATAACCAGCGAAGAGGTAGTCCCCGTAGATGTCTCCGAAGTATGGGTCCAAAACTACTATTCTGTTGACCTTTTTCTCCTCTATAACGTGGTCCAGCCCGGGACCCTTGATAAAGGTCAAGCCTCGCGTTTCTACCGTTTTGGGCAAAGCTTCACTGCCTCCCCGCGTCTTCTTGCAGCCTCTTTAATAGGGAGGATAGGTCCCGCGGCCTCTGTCCCTTAACCTCTGACAACGCTCTGGCCACAGCTTCCTTCTTCTCCTCGGCGCACGCCTTCAAACACTCGTCGTCCTTACAAGAGCCCAAACAGCTCTCCAAGTCCAAAGTAACCATATAGTATGACGTCTCGAAGTTCAAGTTTTTAAGCCTTAAGTCCACGTCACCGAGCTTTACAACCCTCAACGTCTCGTGGAGCTTCGCTTCCTCAAGCACTTCCTTAACGCTCGAAAGCTCCTCCGCTTCAAAAATGAAAAATCCCAAAGCCTTGAATGCCTTGGACATCCTCTGCGCCAGTGCCTCGCGGCTCAAAGGGCCCTCACCTTAGGCGACAAGGGTTGAGCGTTACCTACCTTCACTTCGACCTCCTTGCCGGTCCTTCTCTCTAATTCTTCCTTCAGCGAGCTTGCCACTTGGTATTCGTCCTTTATATAGTATAAAAGCTCCCTCCACTCGTCGCTCAACTTCAGAGCCCTCTCCAACAGCTGCCGGGGGACGTCTTCCAGCTCTTCCCAGACTCCCTCCTCCACGCTCTCCACGACCTCTCTGAGCGCCTCAGTGGCCTCCCTCGGTGCTACCTCTACTAGGACTTTATCTGACTTTACCTTTTTTATCTCATTTAGTAACATGTCGAAATACGCCTCTTTGGCCTCCACCTCTAAGTTTCGCTCTATTGAGGGCCAACGCGGAGTTCCCCCCAAGGACTCGGCCAGGGAGGGGACGAAGGGGTAAAGCAGCGAGCCCCACAGCTTCAGCAGCTCCCTCACCTCCTTGGAGGGGGGCAACCCCTTGTCCTCTAGCCTCTGGTAATATCTCTTCAAGTCCCTCGCAAAGCCCAAGGCTTGTAGGGCGGCCTCCCTCACGTCGCCTTGGTCTAACGCCGCCTCGGCCCTCTGGACCCTCAGCGCCAGAACGGACTTGAGCCACTCCTCCAACTCCCCGGCCTCCCTCTCTCCCGAAGGCCACCCTTTGTATGCCTCCTCCAACCTCCTCTGCGCCTCCCGGAGGCCCCTTTCCGAGAACTTCAAAGAGGAGGTAGGTTTCGCCGCGGTCAGCAAGTACAGTCTCAAGGCTTGAGGGTCCTCCTTAAACGGGTTCACGTTCACGTCCTCCACCTCTCCGGTAACCATCAACTTCTTGGGAACGTTGGAGGTGCCGAAGAGAGCCGCGTGGTGGAACAACATGTATGCAACGTGGTTGTTCAACAGCTCCTCGTGAACCACTCTCATATCCAACGGCATCCACTCCAAGAACCTCTTCCTTAAGTACTTCATCTCTTCCAGCTTGCCCTCTCCTAACAACAAGTAGTCCCACACCTCGGGCTTAACTTCCTTATCCTTGAGAATGTCCGCAAACAAGTAGAACAAGTAGTACAGAGTAGAATCGCTCAAGCTATCTATTACCAACTCCTCTTCCCAAGGCAAGGGGGTACCCAAGCCGCGCGTCAATGCAAACGCCCTCTTCTTTAGATTCTCTATAATTGTTACTAAAGATCTCGAAGCCTCTTTGGGCACTACGTCCATTAGGCTCAGAACCTCCAGGGCCTTCTTCTTCCACTTTTCGTCGTCGTAGTTCAAGAACCACTGATCCTTGAGGACCTTCACGACCACTTCGTTGCCGAACCTGGACAATATCGGTCCGTTCAATATATCGTAGAACTCTAAAGCTACTCCCCCTATGATGGCCGCCCTCTTTATGATCTCAGAAGCCTCCAAGGGGGGACGTTCGGACAGCGCAGTCAACAGCAAGCCCTTGAGGAACGGGTCATCTAAGCCCTTCAGAGCCTTCAAGATGGCCTCCGGCTTGAGCTTGCCCTTGCTTCTCTCGGCCAAAACGAGTTCCCTATTGTCCTTAAAGCACTCTGCGGGGACCTCGCAGCCGGGCAGTTCTATTACGACTTTCGGCGCCAGCTCCTTCGGGTCGACGCCTAAGCTTTCCAACACGAAGGGTTTGCCCGAGAGTTTCTGTACCTCCCGGTAGTCGTTCACGTCGTGAGCCGGCTTCGAGGCGACGACTCCGCTCCCTCTGTCGGGGTCTACCATGGTGGACGGCAAGATGGGAACGCTCTCGCCCGTTATGGGGTTCGTGACCCTCTTGCCGAGTATATCCTTAGGGTCTATCTTGCCTATCTCAATGACCTCTTCCATTTGAAACCTCGCTTTGAAAGCTGCTTTAGATGACATAATCATCCTCTTGCCCTTGAACTCCACTATCTTGTACTCAGCCTTAGGGTTGATCCATAGGTTGGTTATACCGAAGGAGGTCTCAGGCCTGGTGGCCGCCGGCAAGTACAAGCCCGAACTTAATTCGAACATTAACAAGAAGAACGACCCTACCTTTATCTGCTTGAAGCCCTCCGTATCGTGGGGGCTCACCGGAACCTCTTCCACCGGGTCCCACGGCACCGGGTACGTGCCCTTAATTACGAGGCCCTTATCCCTAAGTTTCAAGTACAACCACTTTACAAACGACTTGAACCCCGGGTCCTCAGTAGTGAACGAGTACTCCCAATCTATCCTCAGCTTCAGTGATTCGAACAGCTCCTTAAGCTTTTTGGACATGAGGTCGCCTAACTCTTTGGGACTCTTTACGTCTTCGCTTATTCCTAACTCTTTTACCAGCCTCAACAGCTCCGGAGAGCGCGACTTCAGCCTCTCGTAGAAAGAAACTAAGGGCGTACCGCTGTAGTGAAACGCCATGGGGAAGAGTACCTTCTTACCCTTGGCTTCGTGATACCTAGCGTAGACGTCAGCTATCAAGTAAGAGCGGATTCTAGTGACTAACTCGTCCAAGTCTAAAGGGAGAGCGTAAGGAAAAGCTGCAGTAACGAAGAATTTCTGTTGCAACAGTACACCCAGTGAGGAAGTTTATATGGGGAATTAATGGGTAATCACAAGATGACGGGGTTTGAAGAACTCTATAGGTATGTAATGGAGAGGTCGCGAAGGCTGGGAATACCTCACATACCGCTGGAAGACGCCTACGTGCTTCAAGGGACGTCGTTTGCCGCCTTGGCCAGCGCGGAGGGCGTTGCGCTGGACTTGGGCGCCGGGTTAGGCTTCTCAGCACTATGGATATTGCAACCAGCAAAAACCTTCGGGAAGAGGCTCATAGCGGTTGAAAGGGATGCGAGGTTGTTCGAAGAATTGAAGTCTTTATCAGAAAAGACCGGCTTTGAGGCCGTGCACGGAGACGCGTTGGACTTCTTAAACAAGTTCGAGGAGCCTGTCGCCTTTGCCTTCGTAGACGTCGACAAGGAACAGTACCCCAGAGCGTTAGAACTGCTCTACGAGAAGTTGAGTGATGGCGGCGTGATGATGTTCCACAACGCGATTTTTCCAGCGCCGCCCCCAGAGTTCTTTGAAAAGCTCAGGGAGCTTAAGGTGAAATACTTGGTAGTGCCGACGTCCCTAGGCCTCGTGGTAGCTACTAAAACTTGATACGTGACCCCTGGAACACGACAGAAGGTGCTGGAAACTTGAGGCTCGGCATAGTGGTGTCCGAATTCAACTACGACATAACAAGACTTATGTTAGAAAAGGCGTTAGATCACGCAAAGTTCCTCGGAGTCGACGAAGTCTTGGTGCTCAAGGTACCCGGCTCCTTTGAGGCCCCGCTGGCCGCGAAGAGGCTCTTAGACGAGGGTTGCGACGCCGTGGCCGTCCTGGGTGCAGTAATAAAGGGTGAGACGGACCACGATCAAGTAGTGGCCCACCAAGTGGCCAGGAAATTGATGGACTTGTCTCTGGAGTACGGGAGACCCGTCACCTTGGGGATAATAGGCCCCGGCGCCACCCGGGAGCAGGCTGCCGAGAGGATAGAAGAGTACGCGCGCCGCGCGGTGGAGGCCGCCGTCAAAGCTTGGAAGAGGCTGAACGAGGGGCCTCAGCCGGCGTGAGTGGTGAGGTGAGCTATCAAGGAGTGTACGTCAAAGAAGAACGTCCCCTCGTCTGCTGACCTCCTCTCCTTCTTTTTCACGGTCTCGGTCAAGCATATAGGGCAAGCCAGCAAGCCGGTCTCCTTATCCCTCAGAACCCTTATCTTAATACCTTCGTATTCCACTGTGATCACTTCCCAGACCGGTTCCCACGTTATGGCCACTCAAGTCACACCTCCCAAGGGCTCTTGACGTAGCTCACCACCATCCCCTGCAACTTGTTGACGTACCAGCGCAGCGACTCTTGAAGCCTTTCCCTCTCGCCTTCGTCTATGTGAAACCTCTTTCTGGCCCACTCCACGCTCTCCTCGGTTATCGTTCCTTTGCCTTTGGCTGCCGCCATCCTTATCAACGAATCTATCTCGGCGTTGCTGAACCACCGGGTAACCTTGACTACCTTCTCAACCAAACGGTCGTCTATTTCCAATTCGTACCTCCTCGCGGTCCTCTTCACTATCTTTCTCCTGAACTCCTTGTCGGGGTAACCAACTATCACCGCTAAGTCCACCCTGCCAGGCCTCACTAAGGCTTGGTCGAGCAGCTGGGGATGGTTAGTAGTCAGCGCTATTAGAGGCCTCTCCTTGTTCTGTAAGAGTTTCAAGAACACGTTCATCTCGCTGACGTAGCCCTCGTGAACGGCCAGCCCGCGGTCCATCAAGAACTCGGCGTCGTCTATAAGGACTATTACCTCGTCTTTCCTTTTGTTGACCGCGCTAAATATCTCTTTTAGAATCTTTTCCGTCTGTCCGTACCACATGCTTCTGTACATCCCTGGCTCCAACTCGAGTAGCTTCCTCCCCAACTCTCCCGCGACCGCCTCGACCAAGATGGTTTTGCCCACGCCGGGAGGACCGACGAGTAACATCCCCTTCGGGGCGAACGCCATCTTATTGACGATGGGATCTATGACCAGCGTTCTTAACTCTTCGCTCAACTCCTCCGGGAAGTCGTTCAAGTTCCATTCTGGGACCTTCAAGGGTATGGTTATCTTTATACTTTCATGACCGTCCCTCACGTCTATCTTTATTTCGTTCTCGGGGAACTCTGCGGCCACGTGGATGAACAGCGTCGGGCTGGTTATTTTTAGGTTCAAGTCCCCCAGCTCGCGGGAGTACTTCTGCAAGAAGCTCTGGACCGCGTTCCTAGCCCTCCTCATCAACGCTTTGTGGTCGTACCTTTTAGCTCGGTTATCCGAGAAGAGCATCCCTATCAGTACAGTCGAATCGTCCTCGCGGCTCTCCCCGCTCGAACCCCGCGGCTTCTGCGCCAACGCGACGAACCTCCTCGTTATTATTCTATTCTTATTCTTAACTTCGTCAAATGCCACCAAAGCTACGTTTACGTCAGCCTTGTACGCTAACAAATGCAAGTAGTAATTGACGAAAGAGGCGAAAACGTCAACCGAGCTAGCGTTAACGAAGCTTTTGAATTTGACGTATATGTTAGGGGCAGGTTCCTTTAGCTTGATCCCTCCGAGCACCTCGTCGAGGACCAGTTCTTCTATCCTTAAATACAAGTTTGAGGAGAGGAGCAAGTTGTCCGAGAAGTCCGGTTTGAACCCCTTAGACACCTCGTAGAGCACTTTGGTCCCTAGCATCTCATTGATCAAGATCTTTGCTGACTTGTGCTGGTTGTCCCTAGCCAATTTCTTGGTGCCGCCCACTCCCTCTCGACCGGGTGAGGCCCGATCCGGGAGTTTATTAGCGAGGGGTTTCATGATTTGTGTCTCCGCTGGGAGCCTTACTTACTCGAAATGTTGCGAGCCTTGGGGTTAAGCGTAGAAAGGGAGAGGCGCGCGTGGGAGGCCGCGGCCCTCTTCAATAAAGGGATGGAACTCCCGCGCTTTGAGTGTATAGAAGTAGTCGGTCCCTTCGGGAAGCCCCGGACGGGATGTCCGAAGCTGGCGGTGGACGGAGCGGCGAGGGGGCTGGAGGACTACGACGTGCTCTTGTCCGACGGCGACGGAGTGGGGCCCGAGGAGCTCACGAGGGCCTCCGAGGAGAAGTTGCTCTTCTTAGTACTACACGGCGACAACTTCGAAAAGCTAATTAAAGTCCCCCTAGGGAGGAGAGTAATCCCCGTGGTGCAGAGCCCCCGAGGTGAGGGACTCTGCGTGCCGGCCTTCAGTGACGGCGACAAGGCGAAGTTATTGGCTTCAATTATTGCTAGCAAGGTGTTCGTTAGCGGGCTGGAAGGGGGAGGAAAAGACCCGATGAAGGAGAGGAAGTTCGAACTGTCTAAGGTGATGGGCGTTGAAGGTGCTCTGGGCCGTCACTGGCGCCGGACACTGGATGAAGGAGAGCGCTGAGGTCTTCGAGAAGTTAGTCGAGAGGGCACAAGTAACCGTGATATTTACTAGGGCAGGGTACGAAGTGGCGAAGTTATACGGGGTCTTGAAGCGGTTTGAGGCCGCCACGGGGGGCTACTACAGGGAGCTCGAGGTGGACCCCAAGCCCCTCTCCCACGTGTACGGCAGGGTTATGAGGAAGGCCTACGACGTCGTGGTCGTAGCGCCGATGACCGCGAACACCGCCGCAAAGTTCGTGTTAGGAATAGCAGATAACTTGGTCACCACTGCCTTAGCGATGGCCAGGAAGGCTGGAGTAGAAATATTGGCCTTACCTACCGACGCCCCTTGGGTTAAGTCGACCACCTTGCCGTGCGTTATTAAGGACTGCGTCGGGTGCGAGGTTTGTCCTCCTCAAGCCTCTTGTCCCACTGGAGCCATAGTGGGGGAGAAGGTTAGGCGAATATTGTTAGAGAAGTGCGTCGGGTGCGAGGTTTGCGTGAACAAGTGTCCTTTCGGCGCAGTGTCTTGTTTCGCAGAGGCGCCTTTTGAAGTCCACGAGCTAGAGCTAGAAATATTGAAAAAGTTGGAGAGGTTGGCCAAGGTGCTGAAGTCTCCGCAAGAGCTGGCCGCTGTGCTGGGAGTCCGATGAGGACCACCAGGCCGGTCCGGAGCGGTGAAGAGCCCCTAGCCTCACCGAGGGCTCTCAGAGGTACTTTCGCGGGTCAGCTATCCTGCCCTCCACCGCGCTGGCCGCCACAGTGGCCGGGCTGGCTAAGTAGACCTTGCTCTCCGGATGACCCATCCTCCCCTTGAAGTTCCTGTTGCTAGAGGACACGGCCACCTCGCCGGGGCCCAGTACTCCCAAGTGGCCTCCGAGGCAAGGTCCGCAAGTGCTGTGAGCCACGAAGCAGCCCGCCTCGACCAAGATATCGATTATCCCTTCCTTGAGCAACTTCATATACTGTTTCAGGGAAGCGGGTATTGCTATGCACCTAACTCCCGGAGCTACCTTCCTCCCCTTCAATACCTTCGCCGCCTCTACGAAGTCTTCGTATCGCCCGTTGGTGCAGCTGCCTATGAACGCTTGGTCTATTGGGACTCCCTCCACCTCGCCCACAGGGACCACGTTGTCTACGCTATGAGGCACAGCGACTTGGGGCTCCAGCTTGCTTACCTCGAACTCCCAGACGTCCTCGTAGTGTGCCCCGGGATCGGGGCCGAAGGGCTTGACGCTCACGCCGACCTCATCGAAGAACCTCACTGTAACCTCGTCGGCCGGTACCATACCCACCTTTGCGCCCATCTCCACGCTCATGTTAGCGAGCGTCATTCTGTCTGCTATACTCATCCTCTTTACCGTATCTCCGTGGTACTCCACAGCCTTGTAGGTGGCGCCGTCGACGGTTACGGTGCCTATTATGTGTAGTATTACGTCTTTTGCGTAAACGCCCTTGGGTAGTTCGCCCGTGATGTTGACCTTTATGGACTCTGGCACTTTGAACCACAGCTTGCCTGTGAGCCATACCATCGCCATATCGCTCGCGCCTATCCCGGTAGCGAAGGCGCCCACTGCCCCAGAGGTCACTGTGTGAGAGTCTGCACCGACTATCAGCATTCCGGGCCTCGCGTAGCGTTCCTCGACCAACACTTGGTGACAGATTCCTCCTCTGCCTACGTCGTGGAACTTCTTTATTCCTAGCTTCCTAGCAACTCTCCTCATTATGGCCTGGAGCTCGGCCGCCCTTATCTTGTCGGCCGGCACGTGGTGGTCGAATATTATGGCTACCTTGTCGGGATCCCAGACCCTCACCTCTCCAGCAATCTCTTCGACTACCTCCACCACGTGGGGGCCGGTCAAGTCGTGAACCATAGCTAAGTCTACGTTGGCCTCCACTATCTCGCCCGGACTCACGTCCTTACCGCTGGCTCTGCCGAGCACCTTCTCTGCCATGGTTTTCGGCACGATTAGGACCCGGCAGGGGAAGTAGAGGAGGAATTTTTGTCTTGCGCGGATCGGCCTTAAGACCGGCTCATCATTCTGTCCCTCAGAGCTTGCACCCGGAGGCCTCACCTCCTCCTCTTGCGCCTCCGCCCGGTCGAGACGAGCGACTGAAGGGCGCTCAAGGTCTCCTTGAGCTCCTCCAAATCGATTTTACCCTCTATGGCTCCGTCCCACATTTCGGCCAGTTCGGCCGACACTTCATAAGCTTCCAGCGGGAAGCGTTCCGTAGACGGAGCCTTGGTGGTTTCCCCCTCTTCCTCGAGGGAGAGCTCTTTGGTACTTTCATCTTCTCCAAAAAGGAAGGGTTCTTCGTCGAAACTCATACTCCTCCCCCGAGCTAGGCGGCCAGCGCAGCTTTGAGCCTGTCCTTCTGTTTCTTCAACTCGTACCTTATCCTGCCTAACAGGGCGGTCCTATCTGTAATTACCACCACCATCGCATCCCCTATATCCGTTAGAAGCATCATGTTTTTGGTATACTCCGCGGTGGCCATGTCCATCTCGCCCAAGTTGAACTCCTCGGCGAATCTCTGCAAGGCGCCGTAAACGCTCACTATCATCGCTGCGATGCTCTCGGGATCTATTTCCTTTCCCATTTGGGATACATAGTCGATCAAGAAGCCGTCCTTGGAGACGACCAGTATAGCCCTTATACCTTCAACCCTTATCATTTCGTTTAGTACCAATCTCAAGGGTGTCTCAGCAGCCAAACCCGATACCCACGGTAGCTTTGGGGACACGATATTTAAGTAAGTAGAAAGGCTTCTCAATAGTGCGAAAGTTCGGTCGCAGCCGGTGGAGGCTCGTCACCGCTCCGGGACGTGCAATCCCGCTCATCCCTCAGACAAATGCCTTCTCCTCACCCATTCGGCTCCGGGAGTACTCCTCACCGGACCTCGAGCCAGTCGTCGTCATAAACCTTTAAGTTTTGTTCGACCCTCGCAGGGGAATGTGCTTGTACGCTTTAAGCGAGGCGAAGTCGAACTTCCTAAGGCTGATATCTGAGGAGTTGAAAAAGAGGGGAGTGAGCGTTGAAGAGAGGGAGCTGGAAAGGCTTGCCGGGAGGCCCCCCGCTCCGGAAATGGGCGACTTGGGGGTCTCGCTCTTCAGATATGCGAAGACGTTAGGCCTCAGGCCCGACGTCCTCACCTCAGAGCTGAAAGGAAAGATCGAGGGAAGGGTTGATGGGGTCGAGGAAGTCAAGGCGATTGGTGGATTCTTAAATATCGTGTTAGATGCTCGGTGGCTAGCCGAGAGAGTCCTCCGAGAGGCGTCCGAAGACGACTACGGTAAGTGGTCGTTCGGCGGGCGTATCGTCGTAGAGCACACCTCGGCAAACCCGGTTCACCCCCTCCACGTAGGTCACGCTAGGAACATGTTCTTGGGCGACTCTCTGGTCAAGATACTGAAGAATTGGGGAGCTGAAGTGCAGTCGAGGTTCTACATAAACGACATGGGAAGGCAAGTGGCTGTGTTGGTCTACGGGCTGTTGAAGCTGGGGAGGCTCGAGCCTCCGGAGGGGGAGAAGCCGGACCATTGGTATGGGAAGGTGTACAGCACGGTGAATACCCTTGTGGAGCTCAAGTCCCCTAAGGACGACGAGGAGAAGGAAGAGTGGGAAGAGGTGTTGAAAGAGCTTGAGAACAAGTGGCCGGAAATAGTGAGGGAGATTAAGGAGAGGTTCGACGACCAAGACCCAGACGCCAAGATATCGGAGTTGATGAAAAAGTACGAAGAAGGCGACCCCGAAGTGAAGGAAGCATTCAGAAAGGTGGTAAATAACGTATTGGAAGGTTTCAAGGAGACCATGAAGAGGGTCGATGTAGAGGTCGACAAGTGGGACTGGGAGAGCGATTTGGTCTGGAGTGGCGAGGTAGATAAGATAATAAAAATGGCGACGGAAAAGGGTTTGGTGGTCGAGAAAGACGGGGCCTTAATTATGGTATTCAAGGAACTGAACGAAGAAGTTCGAAGGAGGTTGAGAATACCCAAGGGCCTCCAAATACCTCCCTTGGTCCTCAAGAGGTCCGACGGCACAACACTCTACACCACGAGGGACATAGCATATACCATAAAGAAGTTTGAAGAGTTCAAAGCTGAGAAAGTAATAAACGTAATAGCGGCCGAACAGAGGCTTCCCCAGATCCAGCTCCGACTGGCACTCTGGGAGCTCGGCTTCCGGTCCTACGCCGAGAACTTGATCCACTACGCTTACGAAATGGTGAACGTTCCTGGAATGAAGATGAGCGGCAGGAGGGGGAGGATGATTACCTTGGACTGGTTGTTGGATGAAGCAGAGAGGAGAGTGAAGGAACTCGTGGAGGGGAGGAGCGAAGCGGAGGACGTGGATGAGGTAATCAAGAAGGTGGCTGTGGGAGCCGTGAAGTTCGCGATGGTTTCTGTATCCCCAGAAAAGCCCATAACATTCAAGTGGAACGAGGTCTTGAACTTCGAGAGGAACTCGGCCCCGTATCTCCAATACACCTACGCTAGGGCGATGGGGATACTCCGGAAGGGCGGAGAACCAGACTTGGGAGGGGCTGACTACTCGATGGCGGGGAGGTACAAGGACCTCATATTGACTGTAGCAGAGTTTCCAGAGGTCACTAGGAAGGCCGCAGAAGACTTGAAGCCGGACCTAATAGCGACTTACTTGCTCTCATTGGCAGACAAGTTCAACGAGTTCTACCATAAAGAACCCGTTGCGAAGGAGCCGGACGAAGGTTTGAGGAACTTAAAGCTAGCTCTTGTGAAGGCCGTTGCGAACACGCTAAGGAGAGGGCTGTGGCTGTTGGGGGTGGAAGCGCCGGCTAGAATGTGAGCTCCTCCCCGTCCCTCAAGTTGTGGAAGCCCGCGCGTCCGGCTTCCTCCCTACACTCCTCGTCCCCGTGGACCAAGTAGACTTCCTTGGCTTTAGTCATAGAGATGAACTGTAGGAGCTCTTGCCTCGTGGCGTGTCTCGAGATCTGCAAGTGGAGCTCCGGAGGGCCTACGACGCCCTCGTTGCCCAAGGGATCCCTCAAAGAGACCTCGTTGCCGGCAATGAGAGAAGAGGCGGGCTCGAACACGTGGCCCAGCAAGACGTAGGGGACTCCCCTAATGGCCCACCAGACGCTCATTCCGCCGCTCAACGAGCCCGAGGGCGCGACCACGACCGTGCCGGGCCTCGACAGCTCTAACCTCTCCCCCAGAGACGAGGGGAACACGACGAAGTCGGTCAGCCTTCTCCTGCTCCCGTTGAGCCACGCCGTCACTTCGCTTTCCTTCAAGTACTCGATCATTTCATCATATATCTTGGTAGCTCTGAACCCCATCCCTTCCACTATAACCACGTTAAGCCCTATCTGATCCTTATAATTCATGAGAAACTTCACCACTTCTTGAACTTTTCCCACCGCATTCGCCGCCACCAACACCGGCCCCTCGCGCAACTTCTGCTTTAAGAAGTAGAGAAGCCTCGACCATTCCCTCTTTGCAGAGGGCCTGTCCTTACACAAGTAACTGCTCTCCGTTATCAACACGTCAACTTGCGGCACGTCCTTCGACCAGTGGTCGAGCAAGAAGCTTGAGGTCCCGAGGTCGCCGCTGTAGAGGACCCTCTTCCCCTCACACTCTACCAACACCATCGAGCTTCCCAAGACGTGCCCAGCGTTGAACAGAGTGACCGTCGCGTCCCCTATCTTGAACGGCCTCCTGTAGGGTGCCCGTAACGAGGAGTTCAAGCTCTTCTGCACGTCAGCGACGTCCCAGGGGATGTCCGGCGTGAGGGACTTGGCGTCCAACCATAACTCCTTGGCCAATGCTAGAGTTGGGAGAGTGGCGTAGACCTTCTTGCCCGGGGCCATTAGGCTGTGGTCCAAGTGGGCGTGCGTAAGGACGACCTCGTCGACCCCGGGCTCCACGCCGGCGTCCAAAGCGAAGGGCGTACCGCACTCCACGACGAGGGATATTCCGCCGAAGCCCGTTGCCACAGCCTTTATCCTCAAAGCCTCGCTTGCCGGAGGTGGGTGTTTGCCGGAGCTAAAGGTGTGTGGGGTGACCAACCCCAAAGACGCGGAGACGGCAGTAGAGGCCGGGGCGAGCTACGTGGGTATCATAATAGACGCGCCGTCCCCGAGGCTGGTGGGACCCGAGGTCGCTCGGGAGGTCGCCTCTGTGCTCCCGTCCCACGTCAAGCCCGTGGGAGTGGTGGACGCCACCAAGCCTCTTAACTTGGATAAGGTTTTGAACTCAGGAATCAAGGTAGTCCAGCTCCACTGGGGGGACGAGGCAACGTTCTTGAGGGCGAAGTACCTCCTAGAGGGGTACGACGTCTCTGTCGCAATAGCCCCAGTAAGGGCTACCACGTTCAAATACGTGGGGGCGGAGTACGTCTTGTGGGACAAAAAGTCATTCGAAGAGAAGTTCGTCTCGTGGGGAACTCGGTGGACCAAGGTGGGGGTAGCGGGCAAGATAACCCCTGAGAACGTCAAGGAGGTGGTGGCCTCCCTCAAGCCCGACCTAATAGACGTCAGCAGCGGGATAGAGGTCAAACCCGGCGTTAAGGATCCAGAAAAGATTATGAAAATAGCAGAGGTGATCGGCCTCGCGCTGTGAAAAGGCGCCGATCTCTTCGCTGCCCAGGCCAGCGGAGCTCTTCTCGTCCGTTCAGGGCCCCTCACTCATATTAGAGAGCGCCGTCGGCGGCGAGACCAAAGCCCGCTTGAGCTTGGTCGCGTGGGAGCCCGAAGTAGAGGCCGTGATCAAGGAGGGAGAGGACGTCAGAGAGGTACTGAGGGAGCTGAGAGGTGGGGAGGCCGACACGGGGACCTTGTACAAGGGGGGACCGATAGGCTACATCAGTTACGAAGCGGTGGAGGCTTGGGAGAGAGTCGAACACAAGGGCGCCAACGACATGGGGTGGCCTTGGGGAGAGTTCGTAGTACCCAAGAAGTTCGTTGTTTACGACCACGTGTTGGGCCACGCCTCCCTCTGCGGGGTCAGCAAGGGGGAGCTAGGAGCGGGCGAGCCCTCCGAACTCAAGGTACTTGACGAAAGACTCGACGTCCCCAAGGATGAGTTCGTGAAATGGGTCGAGGAGGTTAAGGAGTTGGAAGAGGAGGGAGAGGCCATACAAGTGGTCCTCTCCAAGTCCTACACTTATCGATACGAGGGCGACTTGAGGAGGCTTTACTTCGAGCTGAGGAAGGTTAACCCCTCGCCCTACATGTTTCACTTGAGGCTAAAGAGCGGTGAGGTCCTCGGGAGCTCGCCCGAACTCTTGTTCAGAGTGGAACGCGGGAGGGTGGAGACTTTCCCCATAGCCGGCACGCGCCCCAGAGGGAAGGACGAGTGGGAAGACTTGAAGCTGGAGGAGGAACTGAAGTCCGACCCTAAGGAAAGGGCCGAACACTTGATGTTAGTTGACCTGGCTAGGAACGACTTGGGCAAAGTATCTCGGCCCGGGACAGTTAGAGTGACCAACATGATGTACGTAGAGAAGTACAGTCACGTACAACATTTGGTAAGCAAGGTAGAGAGTGAGCTAGACCCCCTCTTCGGCCCCGAGGACGTCTTAGCGGCGACCTTCCCGGCAGGCACCGTCAGCGGGGCTCCCAAGCCAGCTGCCATGGAGATAATAGGGAACTTGGAAAAGCTCAGGAGAGGCCCCTACGCCGGGGCGGTGGGCTTCGTCAGCGGTGAGGGAGCGGAATTCGCAATAACTATTAGGAGCTTCTTCGCTAGGTCCGGACTGCTGAGGGCCCAAGCGGGGGCCGGAATAGTGTATTACTCGGTGCCAACGAGGGAGTGGGAAGAGACCGAACACAAGCTGGCAGCGCTCAAGAGGGCCCTAGCCCCCTTCTTGTCCTGAAGCCTTCCTCTTCCTCCAGACGTCAGGGTACGTGCCGGGCTTCATGATAACCCTTTTGGTCTTGGCCACCCATCCCTTTTCCATCTCTAATGCCTCTCGTGAGGAGACCAACGCTCGTGCTACTGCTACCAGCTCCCCCTTTAAGCTCACCACCGCAACATCGTCACCTCTCTTCATATCGTCGGTCAACGCAGCAACGCCCCTTATGGACACGTTGGCCCCGTGGGCTACCGCGTCCACAGCTCCATCCTTGATCATGATCTTTGGCATGTGACAAGTGGCCGCTTCACAAGGCATTATATATTTCTTCAAGAGGTCGTCGTTACCGTAGTTATCGTACACGAACTTAGCTTCGCTGAGGTCTTGCATGCGAACTAAGTTCCAATCCTCGTGGAAGGGACCGCTCCGAGTCCTCCTCAACTCCCTCATGTGCGCCCCTGTCCCCAGGAGCAAACCCAAGTCGTGCGCGAGCTTCCTCATGTAAGTTCCGCTCTCCGAGCCGACCCTCACTAGCGCCATCCTCCTCTCGGGCCAGAACTCTAAGACGTGGATGTAGTATACCTTTTTTGTCCTCAACTGTCTCTTGACGCTGCTCCTCAGAGGGGGCCTCTGGTATATTTCTCCCACTAAATACTTCAAGTTCTCTATGACGTCTTCCTCCTTTACTGCCTCGTGGAACTGCACAACCATTACGTACTCCTTACCAGCTGACATAACATAATTAATTACCTTGGTGGCCTCAGATAGGGCAACGGGCAAGACGCCGGTCACCTTAGGGTCGAGCGTTCCGCCGTGGCCGGCCTTCTCTAAGCCAAACATCCTCTTTATCCAAGCAACCACCTCGTGAGACGTAGGGCCCGGGGGCTTGTCCAAATTAACTACCCCGAGCTCCACTAGCTCCTTCACGTCCCTCTTCCACGGCTCCTTGCCGTACTTGGGGTCCGTCTCGGCCTCCTCCCTAATAATCCACTTCCCTCGGAAGTCGCACTTCCGGTGCATCTCCTCGTACCACTCGAGCGCCTCCTTCACGCTATCACCCCTCCTTAACTTTGAGGACCTTGTAGAGTATCTCGTCGGGAATTTTGAAAACTTCTTTCGCTATCTTGTAGATGTAGTTGTCGTCCGGAATGATTTTGGGCAGCCCGATCCTCAAGGCTAGAGACTGCTTCAGCGCTTCCTTTTCCATCCTACTCTTAACCTCTCCCTTAGCTATGGCTTCCGCTACCCTGAACGCCACGTAAAATCTGGCGTACTTCCTTATTACAGTCTCCATATCAGGAAAGGCTTCTAGGGCTTTATGTAAGAGCCTTATGAGCTCGTCTTCCTCCTTGAACCCGAGAACTACCGAAGTAAAGATTATCCTAAATATCCTAGAGAGTAGGTTGCTGTCCACCGGGCCCAGCTCCGAGGTCACTTGTTCCCTCGCCTCCTTGCCTTTCTCCAGTATCGCTTCCGCCGCCCTCTCGAGCTTCCTCTCGAATTCAAGTAACTCCTTCATTTCTTCTTCCAAGCCTAGACCATACTTAGATATCACATACACCGTTGCCAGCTCCTTATCCAATATATCCGGCGGGAGGGCGATGCCCCTCAGCGGGGATATGCCGTGCTCCTCGTACCTCTTATACATCTCCTTTTTGAGTCTCTCTCTGTCCCAGCCCTCCTCCAACGCCTCAGCTATTAGGTCTGTCACGACCTCTACGCGCTTCCGGTGAACCAAGATCGAGCCCCAGAGCTTTTGTGAGGCCGAGGTCTTTACTCCGCCGGGAAGCCCTTGCCCTTCACTAGAAGGGAAGTAGAGGAGTACCTAGAGGCGCTCGAGAAGGCCGGAAGGGAGCTGAGGAGGAGGATAGGCTACTTGAGGATAGATAAAACTGTGGTAAAGGTGAATAAAATAATAACCTACTGTACACTGGAGAACTCGGAAGGAAAGAGGAGGTTGTTGGTGAAGTACGACGGCGAAAAGCTCTGGGTGGAAGGCCCTAAGTGGATCAGCTTACCATTGAAGAACAAGACGTTATACTACCTAAACAAACGCTGAGCGAAGTTTTCACCTAAAGCCACGGAAATTACACCCAAGCTCAGACTAGCTGCAGTGTAAAGCGCGGCCACAACGAGCTTGGACTCCCTTAGCAAGACGTAATTGTCAGCGACGAATGTGGAGAACGTGCTCAGCGCTCCGCAGAAGCCGGTGGCTAGGGCGAGCTTCAGCTGGTGTCCCCAAGACTTGGCCTCGAAGATCCCTATGATAAAGCCTAACAAGAAGCTCGCCATCAAGTTAACCAAAAACGTTGCCAACGGGAAGTCGTACACTTGAGGAACCAGCTTGTAGAGATAGTACCTAACCGTCGCGCCCAGAGCTCCTCCGACCGCCACCCAGACAAGCGCCTTCATCCCTTGACCCGAGGGCGGGACGGGCACAAGGGTTTTAGCAGCTCCACCGCACTAAGTCGCCCTCTAGCGACGTGACCAGCCTCGCCCTCCCCTCCAAAATAAGCTTCTCGAGGAACTCTGGGTCGATCACGTAGGCGTATGCTTCGACCACTTGGCCGGTGTCCTCTCTCTTCACTTCTATCTTTTCCCTCTTGTATTCCCCCTCCACCACACCCTCGAGTACATCCAGCCTGTCCAAACCTTCTTCCGAGATCAAGTACAGCTCCCCAGCAACGTAGTGTTCCCCGCCGCCCAAGAGCATTGCGGGATAGCGCTCGTTGCCGGACCTAACCTCGTAGAGCGCGTGTCTGTCGGCCGTAACTGCGAGCGAGGCGAATGTCGCCCCCGCGTCCTTGAGGGCGTCGTGGAGCGGGCAGCCGCGCATGAGCGTGCCGTAGACGAACAGGTAGGTCACGCCCAAAGCTCGGACCCCGGTTACTAGAGGGAAACGTGAGGTATTATTCCAGCCCCAAGAGGTCTTCGGCCGCGCACACTAGCTTATAAGCTATCGTCCAAGCTTTGAGGGGCTTCCCCCCGAACACGGAGTACCTCTTGAGGGACTTCCTCAAGGTGCTCCTCTCGAAGTCCCCCCTAGGGAAAGCGCCTATCCCCACGGGGGCTCCCGTATCCAAGGCTTCGGAGGCTACTTCCCTAAACTTCTTTGGCTCCCCCTTCTCCCATAACAAGATTATTTTTCCATGTTCCTTCACGAAGTCCGAGAGACTCTCGTAGGCCAACCACATGAGCGATTCGCCTTCGGGCGGGACTTTGCCGAGTTGGAGCAGCTGGGCCATTATCTGCTTGAAGGCATCGTAGTGCTTTGGGAGCCTCTCCTCTGGCCTTACGTAGTAGACTTTGCCGTCGAGGACGTGTACATACACTTCCAGCCCGCCCTTCGCGTTCAAGAGGGAGTCTAACAAGACCAGTAATGTGGTGTGGACTATGTCCGGCCTGCCCCTCTTCCACTTCCTCGTGAAAGAGGAAAGCTTGTGGTAGTGGTACCTCTTGTCTATCAGGGGCCCGTAGGGCCACGAGGGCGGCGCTAGCTCGAGCGACGACTCCAACAATATTACTTTAAGTTTCTTCAACGCCGCCTAGCCTCCGCAAAAGCTCGTAGAGCCTCTCGGGGTCTTTGGAGTAGAGCCGGTAGCTGGGCTTTCCGTCTTCCCTAGACACCAAGTCCACGGCATTGCTCTCCTTTACCAGCTTCACGGAGTACCCTTTGAGGGGAAACGTTATGCTGCCGAAGGGCTTGATCTGAATCCCCTTTTCCGTCACCTTGTACTGATACACCGGTCTCGGTACCATTTTCATAGTTTTTAAGTTATACTTATTCAGGAAATAATTTAACAACGTGTAGCTCTCAAAATAGACAAATATTGCTACAAAGCGAAGCAAAGGTTCCTTCAAGTGTAGTATGGACGGCCACAAGGTGAACGCTAAAACTATTAACAACAATATAGGCAACATCCCTAACAGGTTTTGCTTCATCTGGGCCTTCAGTATCACGTCCCCTTGGGGGTCGTTATCGAAAAACTCCTTGGCGTTCTCCTCAATCAAGGTCTTTCCGTGACCAGGAGCTCTCATCTCCTTTATTTGCCTAGACATAAACTTTACCATTATTATAGGCATTATTGCGAAGTACACTAGTATCAGATACATATAGTACTGAGGAAAAAATGACAAGACCGTGGCAAACGCTGTGGTGCTGACCAACGAGATCAACAGCGTCTTCCTCCCGTAAACGTATCCTTCCAACTCCGGCCCCCTCTCGGAACACCATGGAGCGTTAAAAGGAGGTCGGAGCAAAAAGCTTATTATATAAGCGAAATCCCGATAAGCCTAAGAGGAGTAGGCGCTACGAGAACATGCTGCTTGGCCTAAAGCGTTCCCTAACCCGAGTCCCGCTCGAACCTTACAACGAACTCCCGTTCGAGCTCGCACTCTACCACGCGTGCAAGAACGCGCTCCAGACCATAGCTGTCGCTGTCAAGTATGTACAAGAGTACGGCTCCTACTGGTTGGAAGCGGCCAAGGACGACGTGGAGGGGCTCGTGGAGTCCGAGAGGGACCGGTCGCCCAGGGAGGCTGAGACGTTGTTTAATGCTATAGAGATGGCTTTGGGGGAGTTGGAACCAGCACCGTCCTTGGCGTTCATAGAGTTACTCGACTTGGGATCCTTGGCGTTCTTGCCGGAGGCCGTGGGGAAGAGGGAGCTGAAGAGGGCCGTGGTCGGGACCAGCCTGGGCTTACACGTGGAGAGGGCCCACAAGAGGGCTTTAAGGAAGGTAGTGAAGTGTACCGCGGCGATGACTGGGGCTGTACTCGGGGAGAGGTGACCGAACCTTTAAGTGGAGAGCCTAAAGCCATGATACCTCAACCTTCCTTTCGAACACGCCCATAACTCTCAAGACCTCGCACTCGCCCCACCTCGGACCCACGACCTGAAGGCCCACGCCCTCCCCTACCGGGGCGCTCCCTGCCGGCACGCCAGCGAGGTTAGCGAAGACTGTTAAGACGTCCATCGCGAAGAGTTCCTTGGGAGCCCTCGCTGAGGCCAACCTCGGCGGCTTGAAAGGCATCGTAGGAGTGACCACTAACCTCTCTTTAGTTATTTCATATATGCGCTCGCTTATTTTCCTCCTGGCCTTCAAGGCCTTCAAGTAAAGCTCCTCGTTGTAACCCGCCGAAAGGATTGTCGCGCCGGCAACTATCCTCCTCTTTACTTCCCAACCGAAGTACTTCCCCCGCACCGTAGAGACGAACTCGTAGAAGTTTTCACTTATGGGCGGAAGGTCCTCGTCTCTCAAACCGTACCTTATGCCGTCGTACCGGGACAAGTTGCTGGAGGCCTCTGCCATAGCTATTGTATAGTACGCTGGCAAGGCGGCCTCGAGCTCGGGCAGCTCGCCCTCCTCTACTTCGGCCCCCTCTGCGCTCAGCCTCTTCAACGCTGCGTTGAACTCTGCCTTAACGTCGTTGTCTACGTAGTCTAAAGCGTTCGACGGAACAAAGAGCTTTACCTTCTCTACCCCCGCTCCGCTACACCCCTTAACTCGCAGCTCCTTTTTCACGGTAGTTCCATCCATTTCGTCGTAACCAACTATAGTGTCCAAGAGCTCTTCGACGCTCTTCGCAGTGGGGCCTATGGGAGAGATCTGCTCGAGGGAGTCTGCGTAGGGGACGAGGCCGTAGCGGGAGACGGCCCCGTAGGTGGGCTTTAAGCCGAAGACAGAACACCAAGCCGCAGGGGCCCTTATCGAGCCCCCAGTGTCGCTCCCCAAGCCCGGAAGAGAATACATCCTCGCGGCCGCTCCCGCCCCCGAGGAGGAGCCCCCCGGCGCCCTCGAGGGGTCTAAGGGGTTCTTGGTGGGGCCGAAGGCGCTGTTCTCTCCCGTTGTGCCCATGCCGAACTCATCCATGTTTGTTTTACCCACTATTACGTAGCCTCTCTTCTTTAGCTTCTTGATCACCGTAGCGTCAAAAGGAGGTATGTATTCCTTCAATATTAATGAACCAGCAGTGGTTCTGATTCCCTTCGTACTAATGTTGTCCTTGATTGTGACGGGCTTTGGATTAAACCCCTTTTGGAGCAGCGACTTAGCCTCCTCGAGCACCTCCTCGCGGGGACGTAACGTTATGAACGCGTTGAGCTCGTCGCGCTCCAACTCGTCGTAAAGCCTCTCCAAGCTCTCCATCGTCGACCCCGCGCCGTCTCCGACGGGCCGTTTTTTGACCGCCTTGCCGCGCGCCCTCAATAAAGCGCTCGAACAACGTCCCGCGAGGGTACCGCGCTTGGAGTGTTGTCCCGTGCTTACGGTAGACGTGGTAGTATTCCACGAAGGTAGGATCTTGCTCGTCCAGAGGGGGGTCGAGCCCTTCAAGGGTAAGTGGGCTTTGCCCGGAGGGAGGGTAGAGTGTGGCGAGCGCGTGGAGGAGGCGGCGCTGAGGGAGCTCAAGGAGGAGACGGGCCTCGACGCGGAGCTAGTTACCTTGGTGTCGGTCTACTCCGACCCTAATAGGGATCCGAGAGGGCACTTCGTCAGCGTCGCCTTCTTAGCAGTACCTAAGGGCGATCTGGAGCCGAAGGCCTCTACTGACGCGGCCGAGGCAAGGTGGTTCGAGCTGTCGGAAGTGCCTTGGAATGACTTGGCCTTCGACCACGCCCAAATACTTAAAGACGCCCTCAAGATGCTCCTCCACTTGGGCAAGTCTTCATGATGAGAAAATCGCTGGCAACGGTCATCCTACTCGCCCAAGCGGTTTTTTCGCTGAGCGTAATAGCGACGGTTAAGTCACTAGCAATAGTGGTGAAGCCCGTAGCTGGGGAAGTGACCTACTTGGTCCCTCCGGGAGCTTCGCCGCTGTTCTGGAAGCCCACAGCCGCCCAGATAGAGGAGGCCTTGCGGGCAGACATATTCGTCAACACGCTTCACTGGCCATTCGAGAGACAAATAGCCGAAAGGAGGGGAAGCGGCAACGTTCCTGAGCTCGTGGACAGCACGCCCGGGACAGCGCTGAGCGAGCTGGGCTTCGCGGTCTTGAGGTTGCCCGACGGGGGCTTGAACCCCCACGGGTGGTGGCTTTACGCTCCCAACGCGTTCTTGTTGATGTCGCAAGTGAGCTCGCTCGCGTGTACTGCCGAGCAGAGCTCTTGTGTAAAGTACGTTAACGCGTACATAAAAGAGGTAGAAGCGGCGAGGGAGGTCCTGAAGGACTGTTTCGTCGGGAAGAAGAGCGCCGTCGTGATGCTACCAGGGGAGCAATACACAATTTATAACTTCGGCGTCGTCACAAAGTTCGTTGTGATGGAGAAGGGGCCCGCTTCGGTTAGCGGACTGCAGATAAGAAAGGCAATAGACATGCTTAGGAAGTCGGACATGCTAGTGGTGTCCGACGCAAGCGCAAAGACGCCCGCAGCTAAGTACTTGATCGCCCAAGCCCGCAGGCTGGGCAAGCCCGTGGTGAAAGTATACTTGCTAAACCCTCCCGCAGATACCTTCTACGAATACTTAAGGCTCACGTGCGAAGCGCTGCTCGGAGAGAGATGATAACCGAGATTGCAATCGCGACGACGATATTGTTAGCGACCCTTCCCTTGCCCACCGCCTTAGCAACGTTCTCCTTAGCCTCTCTCTCTGGCACAATCGGGTGTAGCATAGTCTGCATGGACTTGGTGAGCCCCTTCTTGGCCTCGGTCATACTCGGCTTCTTCTTATCCATATTTTCTTTCATTTTCTCCATAGACGTCGTATATACGTTTTTGATAGATGTCGTAGTTAGTTCTGCCATAGCCTTCGTATTTGCAAAAAAGTTCGTAGGGACGGGCTTGGAAGAGGTCTCAGAGGCGATCGCGACGTTACTAATACTCGTCAGCATCGGTATGGCCTACGCCAGCCCCGAGGCTGCTACGCAAGCCATGATGTCCCTCTCCGGGTCCCTTTGGACGGTAGACGAGGTCGGTTCATACTTGTTAGCGGCAACAGCAATCATAATCATGTTGATCGGCAGTGCATTCAAATTACAGTTGGAGGCTGTCATGTTTGATTACGAGTATCTAAAGATAACTGCTAAGAGACCGCTCTTCTGGGCTTGGTTGTTATTCTTGTTTATTGTCTTGGGTACGTCTTTCGCTTCGTTCACGGTCGGTTTGTTGAGTTCACAAGTGATGTTGATCCTCCCGGCAGCGTTTAGCTTGAAGTCGGGGTTGAGGGAGGTCGAGCGGAACTTCGAGGCCACCTACGCCTCGGGGGCGTTGCTGGGCTGGCTCGGGTGCGTGGCCTCGAGCGAGTGGGGGGTCCCGGAGGTCGGGGTGGTCGGTGCTACTTCGGTTTTACTAATAGTATCACTGTCCCTCTCCAAGAGGATAGTGGCGCGCGCCTATACCTTCAGCGGGTTAAGGCGTGGAAGGCTTAGTCGCTTGCATAAACGACAAGAGGTGTCGAGCGGAGCTGTGGCGAAAAGCTAAGGAGGTTGCCTCAAAACACAAGGACGAAGTCTTAAATACTGCAGAGGCGTTGATGAATGATGAAAGAATAAACGAGAGGGAGCTAGACATAGCCCTTAAGGCCTTAATAGTGGACCCGCAGTACTTATACTTCAAGGGGATTAAGGTAGTGACGCCCATAGGATTTTACCTCACGAGGGAGTACGACTTGGAAACGGTTTATGCCGAGCCCGGCAAGGTCGTCTTAGAGGGCGACTGGCTCTTCCTCCACCCGACCGTCAAGGACTACCACGAATTCTTGTTCAGTTACTTATTGGACAAGATGGGGCCCGGCGAGGTAGCCCTCATAACTCCGTGCTCCAAGGTGAAGCCGTACAGAGAAAGCTTCATGTACAGAAAGATAGAATCAATAATAAACAAATACGGTAACGACGTTTGGAGGTTTGTTATGAGCGAACCCTTAGTTATAGTCCCGAGGTTCTTTGACGTCTACTTTCCAAGCGCCCACTACGACTACCCGCCGGAAAAAGTCTCCCCCGAGGAGGTCCCCATTTACGTGGACTTGATGAGGAAAGCACTAGAGGTCATAGCTACTCGGTTTGAGAGGATAGTGTACACCCTCCCGAGAAAACACAAGAAAATATTCGAGACAGCTGCAGAGCAAGCGAACTTGAGTGCCAGCTATACGCCTTACAACGTCTACTTCTTCCCGAGGTTAAAGGAAGCTATTGTTTGACTATCATTTTCCTCTTGATCCTCTTCACATACTTCGAGGCCTCCAGAGCTGCTGTGGCCCCGTGGCCGGCCGCAATCACTATCTGGAAGCCTATCCCGGTCGCGTCCCCCACCGCGAAGACCCCTGGGACGTTGGTCCTCGTAAACGGGTCTATCTTTATGAAGCCCTTCTCGTCGACCTCCACTCCGGCCCTCTTGAATATCTCAGTGCTGGGTACCTCGCCGTAAGAGATGAAGACCGCCCTGACCGGCAACGCCTTAGTGGTTCCGTCCGGCATCTCTACGACCAGACCGGTCACCTTCTGACCGTCCCCAACTATTTCCTTCACCTTAGCGCCTTCTAATATTTCGACCTTCGGGTTGTTTCTCAACACGCTCATGTAGGATTCTGACGCCTCTATCTTCTTCCCGTGAGTGACTATGTAGACCTTACTAGCCAGCGAGGTCATGTAAACTGCCTCCTCCATTGCGTGGTCGTCGTAGCCCACCAAGGCCATCGGTTCTCCCTTGAAGAAGGGGGCGTCACACACTACGCAGTAGCTCACTCCTTTACCGAAGTATTCCTTTTCCCCCTTGACGCCCAGGCCCTTGGTCGAGACTCCGGTTGCGATTATCACTGCTGGAGCCTTGTATTCCCTCCCCTTGTGGGTCCTCACGACCTTCATTTCCTCCTTAGAAAAGTCTGCGTCTACTACCTTCTCTCCGAAGACCACTTGAGCTCCGAACTTGGTCGCTTGACTCAAGAATCGTTGCGCCAGCTCCTCGCCGCCTATCTTGTCTATGCCGGGATAGTCCTCGACCACGGGGGCTAGGGAGGTCCTGCCTCCGGGCTTGTTTTCCTTCTCCAGTACTACAGTCTTCAAACCCAACCTAGCAGCATACATAGCGGCTGTGAGCCCGCCCGGGCCGGCGCCTATGACTACGACGTCGAACTCGCCCCCTTTCGGCCTCTTGGCTGGGGCCCCGAGCCTCAGCACGCTTTCGCACCGCTTTTGGCGAGTGGAGAGGACGAAATTTTAATTAGTGTCCTGACTTAACGGAAAGTAAGTTCCGGAGTTCCTCGGCCACCTCTCTAATACAACTATCCACGTCGGGAAGGTCGCCGTCGAAGCCCCAGCACCCCTCGGGTAGCCTGGGAGGACTCACCTTGCCCTCGGGCCACCCCTCCCGGTACTCGGAGACCTCTAGGTCTATTCCTAACGCCTTGGCCACTGCGACCTCCACGTCGTCGCAGTGGCCTACCCTTATCCCGCACGCCTTCCAGAAGTCGACGACGTAGAATCCCTCTTGCCTCCCAACGGCTTGTACCAAGCCAGAGTTGCCGCCGTGGGCGTTTACCACAACCAATGTCTTGCCTAACCTCTTCAAAGAGAAGTTTATGTCTCTCAAGACCGAAGCTAGAGTCTCAACCCTCAAGCTCACCGAGTCTTCCCACTCCCAGCTGCAAGAATAGTAAAGAGGGGGGAGAACCTCTCCCCCGAGCAGCTCCGCCAGCTTCCTCGCAGCTGCTGAGGCTATCCTAGCGTCCAAGTCCTTGGGTAAGGGGCCGTGTTGCTCATAAGAGCCCAAGGGCAAGAAAGCTACCCTCAAGCCCTCTCACGCGGGCGGGGAGAGGCGGAGGGAGGTTAAGGTGAGGGGGCCTCCCACGCTGACCGGGACCGACTGTCCCCACTTGCCGCAAGTCCCGGGCCGAAATTCCAGCTCGTCGCCCACAGCCTTTACTTCCTTCAACATTTCAAGTACGTTACCGACGATCCCTAAGGGCTTGAGCGGGTACTTCGGCTCTCCGTTCTCCACGTACCACGCCTCTTGGCTCATGAAGAAGAAGGTTCCGTCTAGCTCCGCGTTGCCCCCGGAGGTGTCGACGACGAGTACCCCCCTCTTGAGCTCCTCTAGTACCTCCTCCCTAGCCCAGTCGCCCGGCTCGACATAAGTTATTCTCATCCTAGGTATTGGAGGCTTGGAAGGGTCCTCTTGCCTCCCGTTCCCTGTGGGCTCGAGCCCCAACGCGGCCGCGTGTTTGCGGTCGGTTAGGAACCCGTTGACCCTTCCTTCCTTGACGATCTCTACCTTCTTGGGTTTGACGCCCTCGTCGTCGTAGAATATGGAGCCCCACTCTCCCTCCGGCGAAGGGGAGTCGCTGACGTTCAAGAACTCCGGCCCGATTACCTCTCCCTTCTTGAGCGGGGAGCCAGAAGCCACGTGGTCGGCCTCTGACATGTGGCCCAACGCCTCATGGACCATAACTCCTATCGCCGGGGGTTCTAGGGCGACCTCCCAGAGTCCCGGCTCCACTCCCTTACCCCTCAGCTGCAGCTCCGCCTTCCTAACGGCCTCCCTCACTGCCGTCCGGGGGTCGGTGGTGTAGCCTCTCCTGGAGGCCACGCTCCAATAGCCGTTCCCCCTGTTGCCCCCTTCAACCAAGGTCGCGTTCGCCGCGTGGAGGGTATAGGAAAGCCTCTGGATGATCTCCCTCCCGTCCGAGGAAGCGTAGAGCTTGTAGCCATAAGCCTCCCTGTAAGCCACCACCACTTTTCCCTTAGCCTCTTCAAAAGCGTCCAAGACGTCCCTCACCTTGGTCTCCAAGTCGACGTCCCAAGGGGGACGCTCTAGCCTCTGGCTGACCCTATCCACTAATGGGTCCAGCTCGTAGAGCTTGGAGGGGCCCAACGCCTTGTAGGCCTTATAGGCCCTCTCGAACGCCTCGACCAAACGGTCCGGCGATGTGGCGTGGGCCAGGCCGGAGCCCTCCACCCTCACGCCGGCCATCCAAGAATCGCCTTGAACTACCTTGTGTTCCTCCCCAGAAGCCACCACGGAAGTCTTGGAGAAGCCTATGATGTTTACCTCCACATATACCCCCTTTTTCCACCCCAGTTCCAGCACCTTCTTGGCGAGCTCTGCGGACTCGCCCTCACTTGGAAGGTTGGAAGGTGAGCTCCACTCCACCATCCTTTCTCACCGCTACCAGCTTCCCCTCGGTCTCCCTGTAGCCACACTTCTTACACACCCACTCGTAGACGACCACGAAGCCGCCGTCCTCATCTACCCTCTTAGGCTTCAGTTCCAAGGTGGCCCTCTTGCACTTGGGGCACAAGTGCTCCCCCCAGTCTATTATTAACCCGACGTCGGCCTCGACAATAACTGTGCCTATTTTCCCCTTAAACATGTTCTCAGAAGAGAGATCTATCATGACGTGCTCTCGGGGTTTCATCTTAAACTCTTTCATTATTGATGGATTTTCCTTCAAATACACCTTGACGTTCGCTTCGAGGGCGTTGGGGTTGGTGAGCAGTATGTAGAAGGGGCCTCCGTCGTACAGCCCCAGCGTCATCTTCGTTGTCAAGACTTGTCTCCCCCTCGCGTTCCACATTTGGGAATAAATGTGTCAGGCGTTGTTAGGCGTTTTAAACTGCCCCATGAGGACGCAAGGGGCAAGAAGTATGGCTAGGGGCTTGTACCACTTTCTGAGAGAGCAGTGGAAGAGGCCGTTCGACGGCGATCACGGAGAGCTGATGAAGCAGAGAATCATAAAGTGGAGGAGAGAGCCGGCGGTAGTCAGAATAGAAAAACCCACCAGGCTGGACAGGGCTAGGGCTCTGGGCTACAAGGCTAAGCAAGGCGTAGTGGTGGTGAGGGTAAGGGTTAGGAAAGGAGGTCTCAACAGGCCCAGACCGAACAAGGGCAGGAGGCCCAAGAGGATGGGCGTTTACGGCTACGCCCCAGCGAAGAGCTCTAGACTCATCGCGGAGGAGAGGGCCGCGAGAAAGTACCCAGGCTTGGAGGTGTTGAACTCGTACTGGGTGGGCGAGGACGGCGAGTACGAATGGTACGAAGTGATACTGGTAGACCCTCACCACCCGGCCGTCTGCAGCGACCCCGAGCTCAAGTGGATATGTGAGAAGCAGCACAGAGGGAGGGTGTTCAGGGGTAAGACCAGCGCCGGGAGGAAGGTTAGGGGCCTCCACAAGAGCAGGGGGCTCAGAGGCACCCACAATTATAAGTGGAAGAAGAAAGAGAAGGAGAGGAAGCTGCGCAAGAGGCACGAGGCCTCCGGGAAGGCGAGGCCTCTAGAGCTTGACGTCAGAGAGAAGCCGGACTACCACAAGGGGACTCAGTAAGGACGAGGTGCCACGCTAAAAAAAAATCACAACTCCACCGTTTTTAGGGCCTGACGAAGCAAACCTCGTCTTCGCAAGGCCCCTTGGGGTCGGCCTCGACCAGCTTGGCGAGGAGGTCGTCCTCGTACGGCACTCCCACGAACTCCACGTTCCCGTTTATAGCTATTGCAGGAACGCTCATCACGTTGTATTTATCAGCTATGTCCTCGTTTTCGTAAGCCTCCACGGTGTCTGCGAGCACGCACGGGTTACCTTGCTTCTTAGCCTCGAACGCGAACATGTTGATCAACAAGGCCGCGTACGGACAGTAGGGACACTGAGGGGTAACTACGTTCTCTATGTAATAGCAGCCTTTGAGCCTCTTCAACCCCTCCTTGGTCTCTTCGTCCAAACCGCTCTCGCCCTCAGAGATCCTTATTACGGTCTCTACGAAGCCCTTCACCTCCTCTCCGGCAGGGATGCCCGTGTAGCGGATGTAACCGTCCAGCAACAAGACCGAGGGTACTCTGTCAACCTTGTACTTGTCAAAAGCTTCGTCATCCTTTCCCCTCCAGAAGACCTTATAGTCGAAGTAGGGCCTCCCGTTTGCCTTAGGGCTCTCCTCCTTCATTACTTGCATCATCTCCACGGTCGCCTCACACGGCTCGCAGCCCTCCTCGACAAATACGAGTGCTTCCACCGGGCCTTTCATGTCAGCCAATGCTTCCCTGAGCCCGGCTCGGGCCTCTGGGGTCCACTCCATACCGAACGACATCCAAATATCACCGCTCGAAGCGCAAAGGAGTGATTTTAAGAAGTGATGTGTTTGGTATGCTGATAATGGGAACTGGAGCATGTTGTTGCGTCCTCACTGCGAGGTGGCCGCCAGCGAGGTGTTACCCTCGATAAGGGCGGCCGTAGTATATTACTTGAGTAAGCATTACAACTTGAGTAACTACGTAATAGCGAAAAAGATAGGGACGACTGCTTCTACCGTCAGCAACTACCTCAAAGACAAGAGGAGCAAGTGGGACAAGGTTAATGAAATACTCAACGATCCCGAGGTTTCCAAGCTGGTAAAGTTAATGGCCAAACTTATTGCAGAGGACAAGGCGGCCCCGGAAGACTTGAACTACCTAATGTGTAAGACCTGTAGGACCCTTATGCGTAAGTGGCAGAAGGCGTCATGCCTCCCGATACCGTCCTTCTAATAGCCTACTCCGAGATCGCCCTTAAGGGGAAGAAGAGGGGTTTTATGGAAAGGGCGTTGGCCTCCTCCGTACGGCGCTGGCACGAGAGGAGGGGGCTGAACGTAAAGCTTTCTTACGAATTCGGAAGGCTGGTCGTTGAAGGAGCCTTCAGCCCGGAAGTGGCTAGGGTGCCCGGAGTTCACCACGTGGTCCGCGCCTTCGCCCTGGAGAAGGCTCCCCCAGACGAGCTGGCGGAGGCCATAGCGAAGGTCGTGAGGGCGGAGCCCCCGGTGGCGGTGAGGGTCAAGAGAGGGGACAAGCGCTACCCTCTGACCAGCGTCGAGCTGGCGGCCAAGGTCGGCGGGGCGCTGGGCTTACCGGTGAACTTGAAGAGGCCGAGGACTGTAGTCTTCATAGAAATAAGGGAGAGAGTTTACGTGTACACTTCGAAGGACGTAAGAGAGGGGGTTGGAGGGTTGCCGTACGGCGTGGAGGGCAACGTGGGGGTCAGCTACCGGGACCCCATCAAGGGGCTCTTGGTCTCGGCGCTGTTGGCCCGAAGGGGAGCGAGGGTCTTTCCTCACGAGCCCTACCCGGGACTGGAGAGGCTCGCCGAGGCGCTCCCGGACCCCCTTATTATTAAGCGCGTTCCCCCGCCCGTGGCCGGAAAGGACCTCTTCCCGGGGGAGCCGTGCGTCCCTCGGAACAGCTTGTCCAAAATTAAGCTCATGTTAGGGGGTGAGGGCCTTGAAGGTTTTGATCGCTTCGGATGCCCACATCCCGGATAGGGAAAGGGAAGTGTCGAGGGAGATAAGGGAGTTCTTGTCCTCCGAGGCACCTTTCGACTTGGTCCTCTATGCCGGAGACTTGACGGGGCCTGAGGTCTTGGAGTGGTTGAAGGGTTTGGGAGACGAAGTTAAGGTCGTCAAGGGGAACATGGACTACTTGCCGTTACCGGAGGAGGTCCTAGTGGAGCTCGACGGCGCCCGGGCGTTGCTGGTCCACGGCCACCAAGTGAGGCCGCGCGGTAACTTGGACGCTCTGAGCGCGATGGCACAGTCCAAAGGGGCAAATGTGATAGTACACGGTCACTTGCACAAGCCGTTGATCAAGGAACACAAGGGCGTCCTCCACCTAAACCCCGGCTCCATAACCGGCACGTTGGGCGGGAGCAGCTTAGGGGGCGACCCCACCTTTATGATAGTTAGGCCCTCGAGAGGGAGGCTGGAGGTAGACCTCTACGCTCTCAAAGGCGGGGAGCTGAGGAAGAACTCCTATACTTTAAAGATATAATTTGTGCGCGCGGCCCCAAAGAGGGTATAAATGTATTGTGTGGTGTGGCCGCGGCCCCTTGGGCCGACGAGGTCTACGTGCTCCTAGAAAGCCTTCAACACAGGGGACAAGAGAGCGCGGGCGTGGCTTGGGTAGAGGGCGGGGAGGTCAAGTTCTCCGGCGGGATGGGGCTCGTAAGGAGCGCGATAAAGGAGGCCCCTCACAAGGGACCGGCCATAGGTCACGTCAGGTACTCCACCTCTGGCGGATACGCTAGGGTCCAACCTGTCGTCACGAAGAAGTTCGCGCTTGCGTTCAATGGCAACATAGTGAACTTCAAGTTCCTCGAACCGAGTTCGCGGTGGGACGCGGAAGCTTTAGTTAAGGCAATCATAAACGAGAAGACTAAAGGCTTGGAGGTGCTCGAGGCTACTCGGAGGGTCCTCGAAAGAGCGAAGGGGAGCTACAGCCTGGTGGCTTTGACCGGCGACGGGAGGGTCTTGGTCGCGAAAGACCCGTGGGGCTTCAGGCCGCTGGCCTACCGGTGGCCCCACGTGGCTTCCGAGACGGCCGCTCTGGAGGACATAGGCATGACGTGGAATGAAATGGAGCCAAATAAGTTGGTCGTGTTGGAAGAAGGGGTCCCTACCAAGGAAACCAAGATAAGTTATGACAGGAGGAAGGCCTACTGCGCCTTCGAGTACGTCTACTTCCAGAGGCCGGAGAGCTACTTCAACGGTATTAACATCCACGTGTCCAGAGTTAGGATGGGGAGCATCCTAGCAGAGGAGAAGCCGGCCGAGGCGGACGTGGTCTTGCCCGTTCCCGACTCTGGGAGGAGTGCGGCGATAGGGTACTCAAGGAGTTCCGGCATCCCCTTGGACGAGGGCCTCGTGAAGAACAGGTACTTGGGGAGGAGCTTCATAATGCCCCCTGGCTTGAGAGAAATGATAGCTATGAAGAAGTACGGCGTTGTTAAAGACGTGGTCGAGGGGAAGAGAGTAGTGGTAGTGGACGACAGCATAGTAAGGGGAACTACCATGAAGAGGATAGTAAAAATTTTAAAGGAGAAGGGGGCTAAGGAGGTACACATCAGAATAGCCTCTCCCCCCGTGAGGGCCCCGTGTTACATGGGGATAGACTTTCCCTCTAGGGAGGAGTTAGTGGCCGCTGAGAGGAGCGAGGAGGAGTTGAGCGAGCTGTGGGGCGCAGACAGCGTAGGCTACTTGAGCGTAGAGGGCTTGAAGAGGGCCATAGGCCTTGAGGAGCTGTGCGTGGCGTGCTTCACCGGCGTCTATCCCTTCCCCGTGTCCGAGGAAGAGGTGGAAAGCATGCTGAGGGCTCACAAGGCTTGAAAGGACACGAACTTTTCCGCCGCCATCTCGCTCATCTTGCCCTTGACCCATATCACCCTCGCTATTGCCCCAGTGATGCCTTTGCCCGCCTCTACCCTCAAACTCACCTCCCTCTCCTCCCCCGAAGGGAACTTGCCCAAGGAAGTCCTAGCCAAGGGCTTGCCGGGGACGTAGACGAGGACTACGACGTCGTCGGCGTCGTCGCCGAGGTTCCTAACCTTTAAGAGGACTTCTCCGTCGGAGTACTTGGCTTCCTCTATCCTTATCTTGGGTAACTTGAGCACATAAGAGCCTACCAAGAAGCTCAACGGAACCACGTCTTCCGAGGCCTCGACGTAGTACGACTTAGCCCTCTCGCACTCCGAGGCGACCTCGCTTAGGTCTTCTACCACGAACCGGCTGAGGCACTCGCCTACCTTTAGCTTGACCTCCGCCTTGGGGCGGGCCCGGAAGACGCCATAAAAGTAACCGTTCCTCTGCGGGTCCAGCTGCCCCCAGAAGCTCTTGTGGGGTTCAAGAGCTACATAATAGCTGTACCTCAGTTCCCCGAGCTCCGGGTACTCGTAGAAGACGAAGAGGCTGCTCTGCAGCAGCTTCAGCGCGGAGTTGCTCTCGTTAATTACCCTCAACGTCGAGTTTTTCATAACTATGTGGGATATGGGGGTCACGTCGAAGACGAACTTGGAGAGGAGCTCTCCCTTGTACTCCTTCTGCATAACTGGTTTGAACACCTTAGTTACTGAAAACTCTCCCAGAAACACCCTCCACTTATCGGCCACTCCGCTGACTGTGATGTCTAAGAACATCTTCTTCGGTTTTACACCGTCAGGCAAGGTAAAGCTTAGTGGGACCTCGGCCCTCTCCCTCACCCCGCCCCTTATTTCTTCCGGACCCAGCGACGTTACCGTTTCAACCCATCCTTTAACCTCGTCGCTGCTCACGGCCTCAACGTAAGCCATCCTTTTTACCTCGTAAAGGCCTCGAGCCCGCGAGGCTTTAGAAGCTCCCGGATGGGGAATTACTCCCGGACTGAGGGAGTGAGGACAGCTTACCCGGCCGACGGGAGGTTCTCCTACGGCAAGCGGATCTTGGAGGAACTGGGAGAGCAGTTCTACCTCGTCGAGCTGTTCCGGGCGCTCCGGACGCCGGGGAGGAGGCTCTGTGCGAGGGTAAACTTGCTGAAGGGAAGTCCGGAAGAGGTCTTGGAGGAGCTCGAAAGGGCCGGCTACAAGCCGGAGACCCCTTACCCCTACGAGGAGCTGGTATGCGTACCGGTGGAAGGCCCTTTCGAAGTGCCCCTGGTCGACGCTGTAGTGATAGCTGACAAGAGGGCTGCTGAGAGCGTTTTGATGGGGGCAGACCTCTACGCGCCTGGTCTTATGGAGGCCAAAGGGGTCAAGGTCGGGAGGGCGGTGACCGTCTTAGCGGAAAAAACTTTAGAGCCCGTCGGGTTCGGGAGGGCCCTCTTCGAGGGCAAAGCCCCCGCCAGAGGAAAGGTTGTGGAAACGACCGTGACCAAGTTCAAGGCTCCTAAGTTCAGGGAACTGAAGTCCTTCGAGAGGGGGCTGATCTACCCCCAAAGCGCTCCGGCAGTGGCCGCGGTTAGGGCCTTAGAGCCGGAGGGGCTGGTGATAGACATGAACGCAGCCCCTGGAGGCAAGGCGTTTCACTCTTACGAGCTGTTGGAGGGCAAGGGGAAAGTAATTGCCTTCGACATATCTAAGAAAAGGATAAGCAAGATGGTTGAAGAGATGCGGAGGCTCGGTCATTCCTTCGAAGTGATGAGGGCCGACTCGAGGTACCTAGATCTGGACTTCCCCCACTTAGTTGGGAAGGCGGACAGAGTAATTGTGGACCCACCGTGTACGGCCATAGGTGTGATACCCAAGGTATGGGACGTTAAGAAGGACGAAGATATGATTAACGCGTTCGAATATCAAAAGCAGTTCGTCAAAGTAGCTTACAAGTTGTTGAAGAAGGGCGGACTAATGCTATACTCCACGTGTACTCTAACCAAGACCGAGAACGAGCTGATCGTAGAGTTCGCCGAGAGCTTGGGGTTCGAGGTAGTGGAGAGGGAAACGCCTTGGGGGAGGACGCCAGTTAAGGTGAGCCCGTGCGTCCACGGGGAACCCGGCTTCTTTATTGCCATACTTAAGAAAAAGTGAGAGGTCAGTAACCGAACAGCTTCTTGAGCATCGCTTGCTCCCACGAGTCCTTCCTCTTTGTGTACTCCTCTTTCGGCTCTGGGTCCTTGCTCCCTTTGGGCTTGCCCTCGCTGAAGTCCAGGCTGAACTGTACGCTCAAGGTCTTCAGCTCGCCCTTCAAGTTGCCGGCATAAGCCCAGCCAGAGAACTTGTAGTCTACGTAGTTACCCCCTCCGACGCCCAACTCCTCCATTAGCTTGGTAGCGGCGTTCAGCGCGCTCTGAGTTGCCACTTCTGCGTTCTTGGGGAACGGGAGCTTAGCTATGTCACCAACTGCAAAGACGTCGTCGTAGTCCTTCAACCTCAGGTCCTTAGGCCCCCTGACCTCCAACCAGCTGTCGAACAATACGGGCTTGTTGGGCGGCAGCACGACCTTGTAGTCAGCCTTTATCTGGGTACCGTCGTCCAACACGACTCCCTCCTTGGTTACCTCTGTTATCTGCTTGTTTAGGTAGTATTCTATCCCGGCTTCCTCGAATAGCTTGAGCCACACGTCCGCTATCACTGGGGGTTGGGGCTTCTCGTTACCGTCCACAAAGACCAACTTTACTTTGTCTCTGACTCCCCTATGCCTCAGTATCATGTCTATGGTCATGACGGTCTCGCCGGGGGCAGGGGCACAGCGGTAGGGCTGTTTGGGGGCGTTCACCACTATGGTACCCTCGGTGACGTTCCATACTAGGTGCTTCAAGTCAAATACCTTGCCCAAGTCATATACGTTGAACACGTGGTCCTCGATCTTGATGGCGTCGTAGGCGTACCTGAGGCCGAGGGCGACCACTAAGTAGTCGTACTCCAGCTCTCTCTTGTTGGCTAGCTTGACCTTGCGGTTTGCGAAGTCTACCTCCTCGACCCTGCCGTAGGTCACCTTGATCTCCTTGGGGAGGAAGTTGTACCCCCTAGTGATGCGGTCTACGCTTTGTTCGCCGCTCAAGAGCAGCGGCCTGCTGGGACCGCTTATGTAGTAGTCGTGTAAGCTGACAACGGTACTCTCGACGCCCTTTTCGGCCAAGGTGTGAGCCACGGTGAGGCCAGCAACGCCGCCGCCCAAGATGACTACTTTAGCCACTTACTTCACCGTTAGGGAAGCCCGCGCGGAGTAACTATAAGATAGAACGTTAAACCTTCCCATAACTGATCGGCAAGTTAGATGAATGATCTGAATAGAATAACACCATGAGTTCCATAAGGAGTTCGAACACCCTCCGCCCCGGCTTCCTTGACGAGGTCCTCGAACTTCATGAGGAGATTTCCCGTCCCTTTGTGATTTTCGTCTTGAATGGGTTCTCTGCAAGGAATCTGAACGGTTCCAGCACGTCGTGGGCTAAAATCCTCCTTTCCCATACTGTAGAGTGGGGCTTGTGGCGCACATTCTAGAGACCTTCTTCCAAATAGCGAAGGACATGTGTGGGTAAGAACTAAAATTGGTGGGGCCTTCGAGATTAAGAAGGCCGACCTCTTCCCTTACGAAGGGGGATTGATTACGGGACGGCGAACTTGCGGCAGCGTCCCCAACCCCTCGAAAAATCTGAACGAACTTGAGCTCCTTTAATGGCCTCGTGAGGTACGCTCACTAGGGCGCTGCGGAGTGGGACATTCGCGCCCCTGAGCGAACAAATTGTACTGAAGGCACGGAAAATCTCTGATCGAGACGAGTTTGCTCAGAGAGCGTCCCAGAGGAGAAGGGTCGGAAAAAACCTAACGGGGTTTACTTCTCCCCGCCCTTACTTTCCTCTTCCTTCTTACCAGCGATTACTATGTCGTCAATCCTCAGTATCAAGGTAGCTGCCTCCGTGCCGCTCTTGATAGCGTTGGCGGGTATTGCAACCGCCTCGAAGGCACCCTTCTTCAACATGTCGGTTATCTCGCCGGTGTACGCGTCCACGCCGCAGTGCTTGCAGCCTTCCTTAGCGTGTGCAGCCCTCAGCTGCATCAGTTTCTCAACTGGGTCGTAACCGGCGTTCTCCACGAGCGCCATGACGATGCCCTCGAGGGCTTTCGCGAAGGCCTCTACGGCGAGCTGCTCCTTGCCGCCCACCTCCCTCGCGTAGTCCCTCAAAGCCAGCGCGAGCTCTACCTCAGGGGCGCCTCCCGCACCCACGATCTTGCCGGCCCTCACAGCGTCGGCCACCGCGCTGAGGGCGTCCCTCAAGCTCCTCTCGGCCTCGTCTACTATCCTCTCGAAGCCTCCCCTAATCAGCACGCTCACAGCCCTTGGGTTCTTGGCCCCTTCTATGAAGACCATCTTATCGTCGCCGACTTTCCTCTCCTCGACCAACTTGGCCTCTCCGAGGTCGTCGGGAGTTATGTCCTCTATGTTACTGATTATTTTGGCTCCAGTCGCTCTGGCCACCTTCTCCAAGTCGCTCCTCTTCACCCTCCTGACGGCCATTATGCCGGCCTTCGCTAGGTAGTACTGGGCGACCTCGTCTATACCCTTCTGAGTTATTACTACGTTGGCCCCGATCTCCTTAAGCTTATCTACCTTCTTCCTTAGTATCTCCTCCTTCTCCTCCAACAAGACCTTCAGTTGTTCGGGACTGCTTATCCTTATTTCCGCGTCGAGCTCGGGCTTCTCGAGTTCCAGCGGAGTGTCCAGTACAGCGATCTTGGCGTTCTCCACCCTCTTAGGCATGTTGGGGTGGACTACCTCCTTGTCGAGGACTACTCCCTTGATCAGCTTGGTGTCTTTCAAGCTTCCGCCATGCTTCTTGACTATTTGGACGTAGTCCAGATCGACGTACCACTTGTCGCCCCTCTTCTCCTTGATTGTGTTAACCGCCTCGACCGCAATCTCGGCGAACAAGTCCCTGGCCTCTTGCACGCCCTTACTGGCCAGGCTGGTGAGGGCTATCTTCTTGAGCTTCTCCTTGTCTTCTGGGTTGATGGGTTCTGCGACCTTCTCAATCTTCTCGAGCGCCTTCTCCAAGGCCTTCTTGTAACCCTGTATGATTATAGTCGGGTGGACGTCCTTCTCCAACAACTCCTCTGCTTGTTTCAAGAGCTCGCCAGCAAAGATTACAGCCCTCTTGGTGCCGTCACCAACCTCTTCGTCCTGACCCTTGGCTATCTGGACCAACAACTTGGCGGCGGGATGTTGTAAGTCCATCTTGTCGAGTATGGTTGCTCCGTCGTTAGTTATGGTAACGTCTCCCAAGCTGTCGACCAGCATCTTGTCCATACCCTTGGGCCCGAAAGTAGTCCTAAGCACCTCGGCGACAGCCCTGGCTGCCATCATGTTGGTCCTCAGGGCTTCCTTGCCGTAGGTCCTAGTGGCGCCTTCCTTGAGTATCACTACCGGAACGCCCATGCTCTCGATAGGTCTGACCGCCATCGCGCTCACCCACCGTGGGGTGTGGTGGGACCGGTTCTATATAAGTTTTTCCCTAACGCGCATGCTTCTGTAAGTACCTAGTATAACTCATCATCAACTTTTTCTCACTCCTCATTTCCATTTTCCTCATTGAGCCCGTGGGAACACGCTATATTCGGAACCGTACCATTACTATTCTCATTTCTCAACCCCCTTATATCTTTTCATGGGAACGCCCAAGGCCTTGGGGGTAAGGGCA
>NZ_JBWNMZ010000001.1:0-117173 GCF_056435145.1 Ignicoccus sp. | reverse complement strand
ATTCGAACCCCGGACCACCCGGTGTCTGGGCCGGCGCCCCCTCATCCCGCGGGCCAAGCCCTTGGAGTCCGGGGGCGGGCCTGAAGGGCCCTACAGCCGGGCGCTCTTCCGCTGAGCTACGGCGGGCTGCCGCCGGAGGAAGGGACGGGATTTTGTTAATAAGTTTTTGCCACGCTAGAATTAAAGTTCTGCTCGACCACCCTCTGGGGAGCTAGAAATGGGGAGGGTAAACAAGCCGCTCAGCGCGATAGAGAAGAGACAAATGAGACAGTTACTCCGTGAGCTGCGTCAAAAAATGATAGAAGAGAGGAAGGAGAAGAGGGGCGTAACCCTCCGGGTGGTTGCCGAGGCTAACGTGGTCGACCAAGCTCAGAAGGTAGTCAAAGGAATGAAGTACGTAACTCCCACAATACTCGCGGAGAAGATGGGTATCAGCGTGGGCTTAGCTAAGAGGGTGTTACGGGACTTGGAGACCAGAGGGATGCTCAAGCTCTATGCGAAGAACAGGAGGGTACAAGTATACGTCCCTAGCGATAAGTTCGAACAACTGGTAAAACCTGGAGCCTACAGCTACACCGTCAAGGAGATGTAGCCCTCCTTTCGATGAGGACCCTCGATCCCACTGATTTTTATGATGAAGATTACGCGTCCCGAGGTGTAAGGGAGATGATGGTTCCAGTGGATTTCTGGGAGACCACGAGGCCGAAGCCGGGCTTCAAGACAGTGGTAGGTTTTGTCGACGTCGGCTTGGTAGGTTTGATAGCCACTAAACACATGGTCGAGGAGTTGGAGCTCGAACTAATAGGCGGCATAGACTCTCCCTCGGAACTCCCCCTAACCCCTATAAGGGACGGGATCAGCCAGTACCCCATAGGTCTTTACTACAAGCACCCTTGGTTAGTCATATCGCCAGAGGTCCCCTTACCCGCTACACTGATCTATCCGATAGCCTCGGCCATACTCGACTACGTCGAAAGGAGGGGTACTACAGAAATAATATCATTAACTGGCTTACCGAGCGTTCAGAGGATAAAGAAGGAACCTAGTACCTTTTGGATAGTTAACGACCCCGACCTAGTTGGCGAAGAAACCATGAGGAAGATAGCCAGAGTGGGCGAGCCTTTGAAGGACGGCGTGCTCTACGGCCCGACAGCGGTCTTGCTGAAGCTGGCCAGAGGCAAGGGAATACCCGGAGTGACCGTGGTGGTCGAGGCCTTCCCCGACTTCCCGGACCCCGGTGCGGCAGCAAAGGCGTTGGACGCGTTATCCAAGATATATGATGTTGAAATAAATACCCGAAAGTTGCTCGAAGACTCAGAAAGGATAAGGGCCAGACTCCAAGAGATGGCCAATAAGGCTAAAGAGGTCATCCAAGAGAGGCCCCGTTCGATGATGTACGCTTGAGGGTGAGAGCTTTGGTTCGCGTCTCCCCAAACGGTAAAGCAGAACCCCTCCATACAGTCCTCGACCTCCCGGACAAGATAGAGATACTGATAGATCTGCCCTTGGCCGACGAAAGAAGTCTGAGTGTGAGCTTGTATCGAAGGACTTTGAAGGTAAGGGCGAGACTGAAGGAGAAGATCCTAATAGGGGGTTACGAAGTCGAAGAATACGTCAAGATTATGAGAATACCGGACGAGGCGGATGATGAGTACGAGCTGGAGGTAGTGAACAAGGAAGGTCCAATATTAATAATAGTGTTTCCAAAAGCAGCCAGACCGTGAAATACCCCCTATCCAAGCGTACAGCGGGTCCTAAGTTTTGGAAAACGAGTACAGACTGAAATTCTTTGAAGAGGAAGGGCTGAGGAGGAAGAAGTGTAAGGTTTGTGGCTCCTACTTCTGGACTAAGGGCGAACACGAGGTCTGTGGAGACTCCCCTTGCCAAGAGTACGAGTTCTTCGACGTACCTACTAAGGCTAAGTTAAGCTTAAGGGACGCGAAGAGGGAATTCATAAAGTTCTTCGAGGAAAGGGGGCACGTCCCCGTGGAGCCCAGGCCTGTGGTGGCCCGGTGGAGGGACGACCTCTTCTTGACGATAGCAAGTATAGTCGTGTTCCAACCTCACGTGACTAAAGGGGTGGTCCCGCCTCCTGCCAACCCGCTGGTGATAGTACAACCTTGTATTAGGCTGGAAGACATAGATAACGTTGGTCTAACCCTCGGCAGGCACATGACGGGCTTCCACATGGGAGGCCACCACGCTTTCAACTATCCCGACAACTGGGTGTACTGGAAGGAAGAGACGGTCAGACTCGCTTATGAGTTCTTCACTGAAAGAATAGGCGTTCCGGAAGAACTGATCAACTTTAAGGAGAGCTGGTGGGAGGGAGGAGGGAACGCAGGTCCCTCCTTCGAGGTCACCGTTGCTGGCCTTGAACTCGCCACCCTCGTTTTCATGCAGTACGACGTGGTAGAAGAAGGGAAGCAGAAAAAGTACGTTCCCATGAAGCTCAAGGTAGTCGACACCGGATACGGAATAGAAAGACTGGCGTGGTTTACCCAGAAGACGCCTACGGCGTTCCACGCGGTCTACGGTGAGTTGCTGCACGAGTTCCACAAGAAGCTGGGCGTGGATGAGCCTCCGCACGAGCTCTTGTACGAGCTCGTCAAGAGTGCTGGCCTAATCGACCCTGAGAGGTCGGAGACCCTAGAGAGAGTCTACAAGAGGGCTTCTGAGAGACTCGGAATGAGAATAGACGAAATAAAGGAGATTCATTCAAGGGCCTCGCTAGTATACCAAGTGATAGACCATACTAGGACTCTCATGTGGATGCTCGCAGACGGCATAGTACCCTCCAACGTTGGGGAGGGTTACTTGGCTAGGCTGGTTATCAGAAGAACTTTGAGAGCTCTGAAGAAGCTTAGGTCAGATGTGTCGCTCGCCGAACTCCTCAAGCTTCAAATTAACTATTGGCGAGACGAGTACCCCAGGGCTTGGAAGAACAGAGACTACATATTGGACGTTGTTGAATTCGAACAGAGGAAGTTTGAGGAAACGTTAAGGAAGGGTAAGGGTATAGTAATGAGGTTAATTAAGAGGAAAAAGGAAATAACATTGGACGACCTAGTGAAACTCTACGATAGCCACGGTATACCGCCCGACATAGTATCTGAAATTGCTAGGGAAATGGGGTTGACGATCGAAGTACCTCACAACTTCTATTCGATAGTAGCTGCTCGCCACCAGAAAACGGTGCACAAGGTTAAGGGTGCAGAGGAGAAGGGCAAACTCCCTCCGGAAATAGTAGAGTGGGCCAAGGAGTTCCCCCCAACGCGACGGCTCTTTCACGAAGACCCCTACATGAAGGAGTTCGACGCACAAGTAATAGGGGTCAAGAAGAACTACGTCATATTGGATAAGACCGCCTTCTACCCTGAAGGGGGAGGACAGGCCGCCGACACCGGAGTCATAATGAGCGGAAGCGGCTCCTACAGAGTGGTGGACGTCCAAAAGGTAGGTGACGTAGTAGTCCACGTGCTGGACAGAGAGTACTCCGGAGGCAAGGTGGTTGTGGGGAGGATAGACTGGGAGAGGAGGTATAGGCTGATGAGGCACCACACCGGCACACACCTCCTCTTAGGTGCTTTGAGGAAGGTCTTGGGCGACCACGTCTGGCAAGCCGGCGCGGAGAAGACCCCAGAGAAGGCGAGGTTCGACTTCACGCACCACAAGCCTCTAACCAGAGAAGAGATCAAGAAGATCGAGGAAGTTGCGAACAAGGTAATAGATGAGAGGAGGAGAATAAAGACTTTTACGCTTCCGAGGAACGAAGCTGAGGCTAAGTACTGGTTCTCAATATATCAGGGAGGAGTTCCCATGAGCAAGGACATAAGGTTGGTAGAAATAGAGGGTTGGGACGTGGAGGCGTGCTTCGGCACTCACTTGAACAACACCGGAGAGGTCGGCTCCCTGAAGATAATATCGACTAGGAAGATCCAAGACGGGGTCGTGAGGGTAGAGTTCGTTGCCGGGACTAGGGTTGCAGAGGAAGCAGCCAAGATGGAGGACCTAATTCACGAGGCATCGGAGAAACTCTCTACTAATCCGGAGATGTTAACAAAGAGAATAGACGTTTTAAAGAAAGAACTGTCAGACTTGAAGAAGATGGTAGCTGAATACCGCAAGAGGCTCGTATCGGAGTACATAAAGAGGGCAAGGTTGCTTGACGGCATCAAGTACGTCAGGATAGACTTGAGAGACCCGGAGCTTGTTCAAGAGGTCTTACGGGTCCTCAGCTCCGACTCCCCGGCTGCCGTAATAGTCGACGGAAGGGTCGAACTGGCAGCCCCCAAGGGAGTGGACATCGGAAAGATGGCCAGAGAGGTGGCCCGGGAAGTGGGTTGCAAGGGAGGGGGTAAGGACAGCAGGGCTACGGTCGTCTGCGAGGACGAAGAAAGGATCAACGAGTTCTTGAATGAGCTCGCTAGAGAGCTTTCGAGGCGGAGGGGCTGAGCCCGGGCCCTCCCCGAGACCTGAGCCCCGCGGCACCCCCGCGGAGGCCCACGCCGCCCGCGCTCCCCCCGTTCTCCCGCGAACGCGCCGCGGCCGGGGTTAGGCTGCTCCCTTCCGGGCCTGACCTGGTTCCCCCGGCTAAGGCGGTCGACCTCCGCCCTTCGGCGGAGGCTCCGCCACCGCGGGCCCCGCGGGGCGAGGGCCATTGCGCGGACGACGCCCTCCGCGGGACCGCGGGGAGCCTCGGGGAGTTGCTGGCCCCCGCGTTTCGCCCAATTCGGGCCCCTTTGCGGGGGGAGGGGGGCGAGCCCTCCGGCCCTACCCCGGTTGGCACCCCTCCGCCTCGTGGGGGCAAAAGGGATCCGGGCTTTTTATGAACACGGGCTACCGATGGGGAGCTGCGGTACTTGTGAAGGCTTTAGGACCCCTGGCGGCTCTTGTGTTGTCAATGTGTTCACGAAGCTGGTGGGACTCTGTGGATCGAGCAACGATATATATGTGTTTATTGTTATGTTCAAAGATTCCACCAATGACACGGGGGGGACGTAGGCGCAATCGATGCCGTTCTCTGCGGCCCACGCCTCTATGTCTTGACCGCTGATCTGCCTAAACTTACTGGCCAAGGCATTTAAGTAAGCTTTTTGTGACCTCTCTATTAACGGTAGGTAGTACTCCATACAGTTGATCGACTTTTCCGTACTGTCGAGGACGTTGTAGAACGCGTTCGCGACGTTGGACATAAAGCTCCTCAGTTGGGTAGGATCCCTCAAATCGTAGTTGGCTAAGCTTTGCGCCTTGCCCTCCGGGCCGAGGAGTTGTAAGCAAGCTTGCAATGCCGAAGGTACATTTTTGGAGAACGTTCCCAGGAGCGGCGTCAACAAGTCTGTGCCGAGGCTGTTCAAGATACTAATTAGAACGTTTTTAGAGTTTATCAGCAATGCCTCGTAAGGCCATATATTACTTATATAATAGTTGTAAGCACTAACGTAGTTGTTCCACACGTTCAGAACTAGGTTGTGGATTTGTATGTTGTTTATTGGACAAGGAGCCCCCATCTGTGATGAGTAGACGTTCGTGTAGAAGGGGTCGTTAAAGCCCAAGTAGTATTTTTTGGTAGTTGTATAGTTCTGAGGACTGCCGATCGCTACGCAAAGTATGAAAGTATTGTTTGTGAAGTCGGTTGCACAAGCGGCTAAGGACAGCCAAGCCTTCGTGGGTGCCGGCTCTATTGCGGTAATGTTTGCGCCGTTCCTAACAATGGTCAGTAAATTCCCCAAGGTAGTTGAATTCAAGTAAACGTCCACGCCCTTGGGATGGATTACGGAGGCAATCTCCGATAGGGTTTGCATGGTCTCCAAGGCCTCGTACTTCTGTAAGCGGAGACTCGCTTCGTTAACTAGCTTCCCTATTTGTTGGGAGTAATCGTTTAGCAAGTTAGCCCTCACGGAGCCCGGGTAGGTAACCTCAATCAAGGCGTTGCCGGCCCTCAAAGCGGAGCTCAGCCCTCTGGCTTGAACGAGTAGGTTAGTGACGTAATTTCTGAAGGTTAAATAGTTAGACACATAGTTGTTGCTCCACGAGAAAATCTCTTCATAGAGTCGACCCCCTGGTTTGAGCAAGCTTACGAGCCTTTCGAAGTTCGGCGTTATACTTCTGATTGCAGCTCCTATGTTGTTTACAGAATAACTGAGGGCTTCGAGGGCTATTTTGGACTTACAATAAGCTTGGGCGAGCTTCGTCAGCAATGCTTGTGTGGTCCTCTCCCTAATTGACTTCACAATTGGATTTTGTGCTACGAGGAGTGCGGAGAGGAGCATCACTATAATCACTACCCGCACGACTTAATCACTCCGCTGGAACCTCTGTTGTGGGAGTTAATTGTCTTGAGGTTTGTAGAAAGGGCCCTCATCGAGGTTAGGGAGCCCACGCCGCTCGTGGGGAGCATAGCGTTCGGAATAATAGACAGAGGGACGAATGTCTTGCAAGTTAGGGTCACTACGATCTGTTCTATGTGTTGTAAGTTTTGCAGCGTGGATGCCGGTCCTTGTTCGAGGAGTAGGTGGTCGGACTTCGTGCTGACAGACTTAGAGTGGTTGAGGGCTTGGGTGAGCGAGGTAATCAAGTTCAAGGGAGTACCGGTGGAGGTCTTGTTGGACGGCGTCGGAGATCCCTTGGAACACCCCGAAATAGTGGAGGTAGTGAGAGTCCTTAAGTCCGTAGAAGGCGTGGCCAGCGTGGCTCTAGAGACCCACGGCTTAAAGTTAAACGAAGACTTAGCCTTTTCATTGGCCGAGGCCGGGTTGGACAGGATAAATTTGAGCATAGAAACACTAGACGTCCAGAAGGCAAGAGAGCTCTCGGGGAGGCCCGACTACAACGTCAAGAAGGTTAAAGAGGTTGTTGAGAAGGTGTTCAGAGAAACTCAAGTAGACATTCACGTTACTCCGGTACTCTTGCCCGGCATAAACGACGAAGACGTAAAGGAAATAATAAAGTGGGTAAAAGAAGTAGGATTTGGAAAGAGATGGCCACCAATTACAATCCAAAAATACGTGAGGCACAAGAGAGGAAGAAAGATGAGAGGAGTAAGAGAGATGACGTGGGACGAGTTCTGGGATTATATAGCAAAGCTGGAAAGGGAGATGAACGTGAGACTGAGGTGGACTATGGACGAGTGGGGTATGATTAAGACGAAGAAACTCCCCGAGTTTTACAAGAAGGGTGAAGTAGTCAAATTAGAGATAGTGTCCAGAGGGTTGCTGAGGGACGAGTGGCTGGGCGTACCGGTGGGCTCGAGGAACGTGGTAATGACAGTAGTGAACGCAGACGTGGACGTGGGGAGCAGGATTAAGGTGAGGGTCAGACAGAACAAGGATAACATCTACTTGGCCTCGCCGTAGTACTGGGTCATTTCTTCAACTATTTTCTCGTGGACCTTGCGTCCGACCTCCCTCGATGCTTTGTTCGTGGTAAGTATCGTTAAGCTCTGGTCTAGCGGTCCTTTAGAAACCATCATGACCGGCTTGTTGTTGAATAAGGAGAGCACCTCCCCCACGAAGTCCAACTCCTCCAGTCCCCTGCCCACGATGGATACTGCGGTCACGTTGTCCTTTATATTCGTTTCGACAGATATACCCTTCCCTTCCAAGGCGTTCCTAATGGCAGTTGAGACGAGGTCGGCTTTGTTGGACTTGACCGCAATTGATATAGAGATCTCCGAAACCGGTTGCGATATCGCGTATATGTTGGCCCCAACTTTAGTTACAGATTCCATGACGGCTGCGGCCACGCCTTTAGTTCCGACCATTCCTACACCTTTTACCGTTATTATTGCTAAGCCGTTCAACAATGCTACCGCCTTTAGCATAGGTCCTCTACGCCCGTGGGATATCAGAGTGTTCTCTCCCTTGGGGTCGTACAAACTTAGCACCCTCACGTCCACGTGCCTCCGGAGGACAGGTTCGAAAGTCCTTGGGTGCAACCTCTTGGCTCCCAGATGGGCCAGCTCTATCGCTTCCTCCACGGACAACTCTTTTATAGTTACGGCATCTGGGAATTCTTTGGGATTTCCTGTCTTTATGCCGTCTATATCGGTGTAGAGCCTCACCTCGTCTGCCCTCAACGATGAGCCCAAGATGGTAGCCGTCAAGTCGCTCCCTCCGCGCCCCAACGTGGTTATACTGCCCTCCAAGGTCGACCCTAGGAAGCCCGTCACCACCGGCACTCTGCCCTCCTCCAAGAAAGGCTCCAGCCTCTTCGGCACCTCCCTCTCTATGACGTCGTACAAGGGTACAGCTTCGTTGTAGTTCTCGTCCGTGAAGATTCCGGCCCCTTGGGGCGTCAGCGGGACGGGGCTCAAACCCTCCCTCTCCAAGGCAGCAGACATAAGTATCGTGGAGAGCCTCTCTCCGAACGACAGAACGAAGTCTCTGGTCCTCGGAGTGTGTTCCTTAAGGATTTCTAATGCCCACAACACGTTTCTCAGTTCTTCTACGTTCTTCTCTAGCTCCTTGAACCATCTCTCTGAAGACCCCAGCTGGCGGAGGACCTTTTCGTGACGCCTCTTGAGAGCCTCGACATATTTCTTCCAGTCCTTGGGCAGACTCCCCGAGACTTTGAGCAACGAGTCTGTGACCCCCTTCATAGCAGAGACTACGACAACTACCTTCGATCCTTCTTCGACGCACTCTTTAACCACCTTTGCCGACGTCGAGTAACCCTCCGCGTCTCTCAGCACGGAACCGCCGAACTTGGCGACTAACTTCATCTGGAGCCCGTGGGCGGAGGACTAGATACTTTAAAAATAGATTTCTCCCTCAAGCGCCTCCGAATATGGCTTTTAGGTTAGCTTGTAGCGCATCAATAAGAGAAGTCACTTTGTACACCATGTACACCCAAGCTAACGTAGCTATGAGGGATAGCAATATTATGGATATCTCAAAGAGTGTAAGGCCCTTGAGGGCGGTGCTCCTCCTCAAGCCCTATCTCCCGCCAACCGGTTAGGACTATATGAAAAATAAAGCTTAATCCCACGCTTCGCGTCGGCCCCCCGGGGTCCTGAGGGCCGCCGAGGGCGGGCTGTGAAGGACCCCGGCGCCCCTGGGCACCTCCCCCTCACATCAAGATTAAGGCCTTGTCCCAAGAGGCGCTCGGGGGCGTACAGCGGTTGAGCTACCCGCCGGAGATATCGGCCATACTCGGTCAGAAAGGTATAGAAATAGGGGATCTGATTAGAGTCGCAAGGGACGACGGCTTAGTGGTTGAGGGTATATTGATGCCCCGGCCGAAGGGCGGAAAGTACATAGTCATTAAGTTAAGGAACGGTTATAACGTTGGAATAGATATAAGAAGAGTAAAAGAAATAGAACTCTTGACAAAGAGGAAGCCCCAGAGGAGGGAGAAGGGAGGAAGGCCTCAGAGGAGGCCCGACTACCCTCTTGTTAAGGTTCTGGGCACGGGCGGGACCATAGCCTCTAGAATAGACTACGAGACGGGCGCGGTGAAGCCAGCGATGAGCACCGAGGAGCTCGTCGAGGAGGTTCCGGAACTCCTAGAATTTGCTGACGTAGAGGCCGAGCAGATAATGGACGTCCTTTCAGAGAACATGACTCCGGAGATGTGGAGCCTTATAGCGGAAGCCGTGCACGCCGAGCTGCTGAAGGACGAGGTCGCCGGGGTGGTGGTGACCCACGGGACCGATACCATGACCTATACTGCATCTGCAATGGCTTTTGCTATAAGGGAAATTAACAAGCCTGTGGTATTCGTGGGGGCCCAGAGGAGCTCCGACCGGCCTTCCAGCGATGCCGCAATGAACCTCGTCGGAGCGGTCGCGGCGGCAGCTAGGTCTGACATAGCTGAGTCCGTGATAGCGATGCACGGGGAGAGCAGCGACACCTTCGTGGTTTTGCATAGGGCGACGAGGACGAAGAAGTTCCACTCCACGCGCCGAGACGCGTTTCAAAGCGTGTGCGCTCAACCCATAGCTTACGTGTGGCCGTGGACCGGCGACGTCGAACTTAAGTCTCCCCCCTTGCGGAGGAGGAACGACCGAAGTCCAAAGCTGATGAACTCCTTCGAGCGGCGCGTGTTACAGCTCAAGGCCTACCCCGGCATGCCGCCGGAGCTTCTCTACTTGGCTAAGGAGAAGGGGTTTAAAGGAATAATAATCGAGGGCACGGGAATGGGCCACGTTCCAGAGTACTTGGTGAGCGCCATAAAGGAATTGACCGAGTCCGGGATATTTGTAGGTATAACGACTCAGTGCGTCCACGGTACTACTAACTTGAACGTGTACGCTACCGGGAGGAAGATGCTGGAGGCTGGGGCGTTCCCCTTGGGAGATATGTTAACCGAAGTAGCTACGGTCAAGCTCATGTGGGCTTTGGCGAACTATCCTGCGGAGGAAGTACCCAAAGTTATGTTAACCCCTCTGGAGGGCGAGCTGAAATACCGTCGGCTGCTCAGAGACTACCGGCTCTCGTATGAACGATGACCTTTCGCAAGGAGGCCACAAAGCTTAAGGGGGCTACAAGGGGATCGTACGGCAAGCTCGTTATCTCGGCTTTCGACTTCATAGCTAAGCTCCTCACCCAATGTTCTTCGGAGGACGTGGTCAAGACTAATAGCTTCTTGCCCTTGAGACTTGCGCCGTCCACTTCCTGGTAGTACATCGCGGGCACTCCCGTCGCGTAACTCAAAGCTTGGGCAGCCATCTCCATGCTGTTTGTATATATAATGACTTCAATATTTAGGTTTATTGATAGCGGCACCTCCAAGTCATTTAAATCCTCTTTGATCCTAGCGGCCCTGGGGTTGTTAGAGCCCTCTAGAACCTTTTCGAGGACCGAAGAACCGGCCTCGAGGAGTGCGCTCAGTAGGTCCGGAGGGAGCTCGCGAGCGGGGTAGGCGCTTAACTTGCTCTTGAGTTCGTAGGGGAGCCCTTCCAAGGGGGGCCTGTAGAACTCCACCCCGTAGCCGGCGATCTTTAAAGCTTCTAGAACCCTCAAGGTATTTGAGGGATCTCCGAGACCGAACACCGTAGCGCTTCCCTCTCCTTCGGAGAAAGGCAAGTACCTTTGGACTACTTCTTCCGGCCTCAGCACAAGAGCAAACGTCCCCCTTAGCTCCATTAATGCGTTCGCGTAGAGCTTGGCCAAGCCCGAGGCGGGGCCGGTAAATGTTATCAACATCACTTCTTGACACCCTTTAGACGGGCATATATTTCTTCCTTCAAGTTTGTCCTCTGCGCGGCGAGGTCCCTCTCCGGGAACCATATAGGCTTCTTACATTCCTTCCCCCTGTAGGGACAGAGTATGCAAAAGTGAGCGCTCACGAACGCTACGGGCTTGTCCTCCACCTTACCTAGGATCATCTTCTCCATTAATGCGCACCTTTCTCCTATTTGACCTTGGCCGTCTAGAGGTCTCTTCCAATATATAACCAACTTCCGCGCCCCCGCACTACAGTCCTTGGGGGTAAAATTGTTAAGAAGAATGGAGCTACTGAAGGAGCTTTTGCTCTTAATACCATTGGGGAAGGTGACAACTTATTCTTCGTTGGCATCCGTCCTAGGCACCCATCCCAGAGCTGTAGGGTCGATGCTAGCGCGAAACGACGAATTATTCGTTTACCCTTGTCACCGAGTCGTTATGTCAAATGGCAAGCTGGGCGGTTATGTACTCGGTAAGCGTTTCAAGAAAATGCTTTTAGAAATCGAAGGGGTGGAGTTCTGTGACCCCGAAAGGGTGTGTGAGGAAAGCATCGTAGACCTTAGAGAGCTGCTCTTTTAGAGAACAGAGCTCGAAGTAAGAGCGCAGCCGTGGGCACGGCCCACATGGGGAAGGTCACTGCTCTCCCGTTACCGCCCCCTTCGCTCATCAATGTTAATGAGGTTAAGTTCCAGAAGAACACCTTATTGTCGGTCAGGGTGAAGTTATTTGCAATTATGGGTATAGTCAAACAGCCTTCGCCAATTATAGTGTATTGTGGAAAGCCATTGAAATATACTGTAACCGTGTCGTTGCAAACCCTCAAGACGTTCTGAGTGGGTGTGAGCGCGTCTTGTACGACCGCGTTTTGAGATTTAGACACTATTAGATAAAAGAATAGAAATGTATAAACTTCTTTGTTGAGTCCCAAGGGAGGTACCCGTAAAGTAGCGCGAACCTCTCACTCTCCCGCCTCAAAGCAAATAACGTTGTGAGATCACACTTCCCTCGCGCGCCGACCCCCTGGACGGAGGCCGTTGGCCTCAGAATGAAAGGGGGGACTGTCAGGCCCTCACATCAGGGACCAGATCCTATGAAACCGAGGGAGCTTTACAAAGAGATACTGAATAACGTAACGCAGCACTTAGCGGGCGTGGAAAGGCCGGTAGAGATTTTGACGATCTCCTTGTTGTCGCGCGGTCACGCGCTTCTGGAAGGGGTAATAGGAGTCGCTAAGACTACCCTCGCTAAGCTCTTCGCCCAGAGTTTGGGACTTAGGTTTAAGAGAGTCCAGATGACTCCAGACTTGTTGCCTGCTGACTTGTTGGGCGGTAAGATATTCGATCCTAAGACCGGCGAGTTCAGGACGGTCAAAGGACCCATATTTACTAACGTCTTACTCGTTGATGAAATAAATAGAGCCTCTCCCCGGACACAGTCCGCGCTACTGGAGGCTATGCAAGAAGGACAAGTAACTATAGAGGGCGAAACTTTCGAACTACCAAGGCCGTTTTTCGTAATAGCTACCATGAACCCTGTCGAGATGGTCGGGACCTACCAACTCCCAGAGGCGGCTAAGGACAGGTTCGTCGCCAGCATAGATATGAGGTTCCCTCCTAGGGAGGTAGAAGTGATGGCAGTCATATTAGACTCGGAACGTCGCGCTAGGGAGCCGGCGGTGAGCCCCGTAGCGACCCCAGAGGACGTAATAGACGCAATAGAACGTACACAAGGAATAAATCTCAATAAGAAGGTTGCGGAGTACATAGTGGACGTAGTGAGAGCTACCCGACGCGCTCCGGGCGTGGTACTGGGAGCCACGACGAGGGCCGCGATACACTTGGCTAGGGCAGCAAAAGCAAAGGCGGCTATAGAAGGCAGAGACTTCGTCCTTCCCGACGATGTTAAGTACGTGGCCCCGTATGTTTTGGCGCACAAGATACTAGTGGAGGTGCCAACGACCCGCCTCTTCGCTTCTAGAGACGCTGCACTTAAGATAGTTCATGAGGTCCTCGAGGAGGTGGAGCCTCCCGCATGAGGTTCCTAGTGGCCTTAGCTGTTCTAACTTTAGGATACATTATGTTAAAGTCATTGAAGCCGTTGGACGTTGGAGCGCTCGCGGTGGGCGGGAGGGTAGAGGTACCTTACTCTTGGGACATAAACGGACCGAGAGTGGTCCTAGCTTCGGTCACGCCTCCCGAGCCCAAGTGGCTCAGAGTAGCTTCGTTCAGTATATATGTGGGCAACGCTTGGCTCAAGGGAAACGAGGACCTCTCCGGCCGGCCAGGCGGCGCCGAGTACAAGGTCGGCGTAACGCCTTACGCGATAATGTTGTACCCGGCCTTACCGGTCCCCCAGCCCGCACCCGGCTATGCGCCTCAAGGGCGCGGACTCCTCAAAGTCCAAGACGAATTTAGGAGCAACTCATTCGTAACTACGGTTAGGGTAAAGTACGGCCCTCCGTTTCCTTACGGGGACTACCCTGAGCTCAATTACAGGGTCTCGGCCGTCTTAGGAGAAGCAAAGCACTGGTCCACTCCAAGAGTCCAGAAGCTCGCCAAGGAGTTACTCGAAAAGTTTAGGAACAGAACCCTCAAGGACCTCTTAGGGTACTTGACCTCTTGGCTTCGGAGAAACTACGACTACGCGACGCGGTATTCGGGAACTCCGGCGAAGGATGCGGCGGACTGGTTCCTCTTCGTTTCTAGGACTGGGATGTGCGCCCACTTCGCTACGGCTGCAGCAGTCCTTCTTAACGATATGGGCATTAGAGCACGCGTGGTCTACGGCTTCGCTATCAGCTACGTTAATAACGGTCTAAGAGTATTTACCACGCCCACCCACCTTTGGGTCGAAGTTTGGACGCCGGGAGGCTGGGTCCCCTGGGACCCTTCCCCGCCGCTGACCTCGGCCGGCACTTCTGTCGCCACCTTACGACGTCCGGCCCTCCAAGCTCCCCGGGGGCCCGAGGGGATGACCGAGGGGATGAAGATGAATAGGTCCAGCGAGAACACCTCCTCGACGTCACACTTCGCCGGCGTTCCATTGGAGTTTATAGTAGTGGTACCCATAGCAATGTTAGCCTCGGTATACGTCGCCTCCCTTAGGGAATGGTTCGTCGCGTGGCCTCTTGCCTTCAGAGGCTGTGTCGAACGGCTTTACGGAGTAAAAGGCCTAACTCTCAAGGAAGTGGCCAAGATCACAGGCATTGAAGACCTCGAGCGCGTACAGAAGGAGTACTTGCTGAGGGGTAAATGGCCGAGGAGGGGCATTTTGAAGGCAGTGTATTGGTGTATAGCCTGGTGGGCGAGACGCATCCGCTACAAGCGGCGGTGAGCGCCCTCCTACTCATGTCCTCTGTAATAATATTGTTAAGCGCCTATCAAGTGAGCGCAGAAGGCTTTCCAGAGGTAGAATACTTCAGAGAGAAGATATTCGTCAGGGGAGAGTCGAAGAAGTTAGCGGAAGCATGCGTGGACTTGGTACAAGAGGTGCCTAAGGGTCCAGCGAGACTTCTGCTGTCGCTGTCCTTGAGGCACGCGAGAGAGTACCTATCGTACGGAGCCTTCACCGCTGCAGCTTACGAGGCAAGTCGCGCTTACAAGTTCTATAAAAGAATCAAGAAGCTCTTGCAAACCACTTCTTGATTAAGCCTAGCTTGGAGAGTTTGTGATAACCGTAACCGGCCTTGATCGCGCCCAACACCTTTTCCTGATTCTCCTTCGGGACGTAGCTACCGCCCACATAGCTCGCGCCTAGGAGCTTTGCGAAGTAGGGGTGAACGGTTGCTGTGGGCCCCAGCAACACCTTCTCCTTGGCCGACACTTTCTCGAGCACGTAGGGGCCCCGGGGGTCCAACAGTGAGGCTCCCGAGGCTACTATCACCTCTGCGCTGTCTTCTAGGAGAACGTATGAGCCCGGGTAAGCTTCTACCCCTATTTGCTTTGCTTCACAGCGTAGCTCGTGATCGTCTTCATATAAGACGACCCGGGCCCCCCTCTCCAGCATTTCGTCTACCACCTTCCTCATATATCCTATTATTATCACCTTGTCTCCTTTTTTAATGTCTATCAAGTCCGTCACAGAATGTGTAGAAAAATCAACCTTTCCTCCTTCGTCTATCCATTTGTGCGTGAGCGCCGACATGGCGGCGAGCGCCAACGAGGTCTCTGCTCCGCCCTTCCATGCTAGCGAGAACACCTTTCTCACGTACGCATTAGGCTCGATAACTTCGTTCAAGCCCTCGGAGTCCGGTAAGAACGCAAAGCCTATGCGTCCGTCGACCAACACGTAACTCATCTTTCTACACAGTCCATAATCCTCTACACGTGATGATGAGTAGTCTGAGAGGACTGACTTCAGAGTAGCTAAAAGTGCGTTGGAAAGGATATTCATAACGATGATCCCCGGTCCTTAAAGTCGAGCCGGGGGTAGAAAGGTTCAGTTGAGGCTCATGTCTTCCCTTATGTGGATCTCGAACACACGTGAGTTCTTACTTTCTGCTTGGTACAGTATGGTGAGAGTGTCTACGAGTTCAGCTACGCGTACAGCTCGCTTTAGGTTTATCAAGTAGTCGCGACCCTCCTCCCGAGCGCACGAAAACTCCATAAGGTATTTGACACAGAGGTCATTAAGTTCCCCCTCTACTCCGAGGGACCTCAAGGCGCCGACCAACTCTTTCAAAGGCACACATTCTCTCCCTCCCATCAATTTACTCAATTCTTCCACACACTCCAAATGCGGTCCCAGAGGGACGTGCTGTATGTAGCGTAATCAGACGTTCTGTACCTTTAGGCCACTTAAAGTACGCTAACGTAAGGTTAACGTTTGGCGAGGCTCTTTTCAAGGACTTCCAACAATTCTCTGTGTTTAGAATAAGCCAAGTTAAAGGCTGTGGTGACCTTGTCTAGGTCCAGCCACGCGGGACCACTCTTTTGTAACCCTACTAACCTTCCTCCCTCATCAAAAGAGAAGACGATTCTCCCGTCGGCTACTATTTCCTCTTCGAGCGTCGGATCTACCATGAATATGCTTTCCAATACATTTAAGGTTACGCTGACCGCTTTCTTCGTTATCGGCAACGGCTTCCTAGTCGCTTCGTTCACTTCGACGCTCCCGTCCTCTCGGACTACGTATTCTGGATACTTGGTGTCTAAGAGAGCTGCCATAGATGCCAGCATGGAGGCGTCGAACAAGTTACCATCGTGGTCGAGGACGTAGACGTCCAACCAAACTACTAGAACCTTTTCGCCCGGTATCAAGACTAGGTCCTTTAAGTCTATTACCTCAGGCTCCCTCAACGAGCGATCTATGAACCTCGCCAGCTCTATTGCGTTCTCGTCAGGCGGTCCTGGCTCGAATTCGAACGAAGCTAAGGGAAGTAGCTCGACGTTTACGTTCAACACGCCGGCGTCGGGAACGTCCTTGAACGGTCTGCCTACCTCGACTTTCACTCCCGCTAGCACCTTCGTGTTGCCTATCTCTACTAGGGCACTTCCGTGAGCCTTCCCTCCTACGCCCAAAGTTATCTTAATTGGGCGGTATTGGTCGAGCCCCCTCTTGTCTATCCGGGTCCCTCTCTTGGCGAGGGACAGTATAGTGTCTCTCTTCAGCTTGGGGACTATAGGGATATTGAATGGTGTTATCGACATTTCAAACCTCACCCCCACCGTACTTCTCAGCCAATACCTTCTTCTGTAGTATGTGAATCCTCTTGATTCCTTCCCAAGCTAGCCTGAGGGCTTGGGGAATTTCGCGCGGCTCCAAAACTCCGTTGAGCTGTAACAAAACTATCTTGTTCAAGGAGGGTATCGCTGCTACCGGCATATCGGCTTCGCCGTACATGTCTTCGAGTTCGTCTATATCTAATACCAATGTTCCTTGAACCTTTCCTACGGCGACTCCAGCGACCAGCCCCTTCATGGGTATGCCGGCATCTGCCAACGCCAGCGAGGCTGCGGTCAAGGCAGCAGTCCTAGTTCCCCCATCCGCACGTATAACTTCTATAAACACGTCGATGACTGTCCTGGGGAACAAGTGGGTCAGTATAGTCACCTCTAGCGCTTCCCTTATCACTTTAGAGAGCTCTATCTCCCTCCTGCTCGGTGCAGGATTCTTTCTCTCGTCGGTACTGAAGGGGGCCATGTGGTACCTACACCTAATTACCGCTCTGTCGGGCAACACCATGCCTCTCGCGGGCGGCTCTCTAGGCCCGTACACCGCTGCAATCACCTCAGTGCCACCTATCTTGAACCAAGCTGAGCCGTCTGCGTTGTAGAGCACGCCTACCTTCATATCTAGGGGCCTTAGGTCTGCTGGTCCTCTCCCGTCGTGGCGTTTTCCATTAACTATTAGCGGCACCGGGGGTTCCTTCATCATAGCAGACCCCTCTCGTGTTTTTCGGTGGCGATAAGAACTCTGACCTTCTCGGTCAATCCGGCGGCGAACGCCTCTCTCTCTATAAGTTTTATTGCTAGAGTTACTATGTCCTCGAGCTCCTTATTGGGACACTTAATCCATATCCTACCGTTTGCCCCAACTATGATCTCGCATCCGGTGTCCCCCTTTATGACTTTCAACATACTTTTCTTCTTTCCTATGACTCTTGGGACCCTTGAGGGTTTTATTTCCACTATCTTACCGTCCACGACCCTCCCCAACCCTTTGCCTTGTACGTTCAATACTGGATCTTTTGTTCTATCAAATGATTCTACCTTAGCTATTATATAATCTCCTATGTCTAGGTATTCTTTCAAGTTGTCCTTGGCAGGATTGTACGGCCTCCCCAAGAGGTTGCTGACGTGAAGGACGGCCATGTATGGTGAGTTTATGTCGACTTGCCAGTGGGTTAGTACGAAGTTCTCAACCACCCCTATCACTAGGTCTCCGGGCTTGGGGACGTATGTTCCCTCAAAGGGGATGAGAGTGACTGTGTTGTCCGTTATTTCCGCCATCCCGGCCACTGCGGCGTAAATAGCGTCTCCGAGCTTGTATAAATACATTATAGACTTAGGGCTGATGGTATAGCTTCCTTTAACTACCAGATCTCCGGGCATCACTAACTTCCTTTGAACTTCTTCGTTCTGCTTGTTCACCCTTTAGCCCCATAGGGGGGACGGGGCGGAGCTAAATATGGTGGTCGTGTGAACCTAAGAGTGATAGCCGGTCAGATCACCTACATTGAGCGTCTTTATGTATATCATTACATACCCGGAGCTCATGTGCTTTGGATTTCCCTCGACGATTGGGAACCTCCTGAGGGTCCCTTAGAGTTCTTACAAGGCGAAGGAAAATCCATATCGATTAACGAGATAATAAGGAGGGCTCTCAAATATTCTACAAGGACCTTGGTTGTTGATGGCCCCCTCCCCTACGGGGCTGCGAAGGAGTTCTTGAGGAGGGGGTTCAAAGTAGCCGTAAGGTACGACTCTTCACTCGAACTTCCTAAAGGAACGTCTATGTTAATGCAAGTTTCTAATCCTGAGGACTTAAGAGCTCAGTTGAAGTCGTACGACGACGTCCATTTGGAACTCTACCCGACCAGTCTCGACGTACTCGAGCTAGCGCCTAAGGACGTGCCGATACACCTCTTCTCATGGCTTGATTATTTAAAGGTGGAAAGGATGGGCTTCCAGTACGTTTACAATCACGTACAACCTTATCGGGAAGACACCAAGTGCCCTAAGTGCGGCACTCCTAACGCTGTGAGGGAGAACGACACGTTGCTGGGATGGGACGGGCCTAGGTGCCGGAGGTGCGGCTTCCGCTTACACTACCACTCGGAAGAAACGCCGGAGGTGCCTAGGGTTATACGCGAGTGGCTCTCTTGGCGCTTCTCCGTTCCAGTGCTTTGACTGCCTTTTGAAGCCACTGGCTAAGCTTCGTGCACGTCGCCGGGTCGAAGAAGTTCCCTGGTCCGCAACGGTTGGCGTGAGGACAAGAGGTGCAAGGGACCTTAGCCACCAGACCCATTCTGACTTTGACGTCCAATTTAATGCTTCTGGGAACTCTCCTCTCGTACTTGACTTCTCTCTTCTCTTCTTCTTCCTCTTCTTCTGGGACTTTATCTACGAGAGCGGTCAGTCTGTAAGTTTTTCTTCCTTTAACCGTGACCAACTCTCTATGTATCAGTTTTTTCTTCGCTAAGCGGAGGGCTATCCGGGATCCGTCGCGGCTATCTATGTTTAGTTTCTTCCAGAGATCTTGTTGAAGGAGTCCTTCTTTCCCAGCCTCAATGATCAGTTTGAGCGCTTTCTTTTCGAGCTCACTCAAGCTCAACTTTTCTGAGCTCATACTTTTTTGTCCCAGTAGCTTTCTGTGGCAACAACACTATTTAAATCATTCTTCCTGGCTGCCCTCCTCGCTCTCCTTCGTTACTTCGAATATTTTTATTCCCCTGAAGACCACGTGACTTACGTTGTAGTCAGTAAGTACGGAGAATATTCTCTTTTCGGCGTCTTTTATTTTCTCATCATTCACTGCCTCATCTTCGACGTAAACGTTGATGTCTAATATCGGCATATTTCTTCCGCTCCTAAATATGAGTACTTCGGAATCGGGGAAGGATTCCGCTATACTGCCTAGTACGTCCCTCAACGCGTTTATGTTCCACTTTGCTTTTGTAAACCTGAAGCGCAGCCTCTTCATTTTCTCCTCCACATTAAGCTGTCGAAGGTCGGCTTAAGGGTTTGTTTGCGACCCCGGAAAATTACGTCAGCGAGGCCAGGAGGTGGTTGTACACGTCCCTCCAGTGGGGAGAGCTACCAAGCCATATCCTTTCGCTCTCCACTCCTTGTACCACGAGCATCTTTAAGCCGTTTATCACTTTGGCGCCCTTTGTAAGCCCAACTTTTAGGAATGGTGTAAGCAAGGGCTTGTAGACCATATCCATTAGCACGTGCCTATCCTCTATCACGCTCGGAGGTATCGGCACGGAAACACCGTCCATGCCTACGGGCGTCGCGTTTATTATTATGTCATGTTCCTTTATCTTTTCTGCCTCACTAAGGCTCGCGTACTCCACTCCGAACTCCTCTGCGAGCCTCTTTGCCTTCTCCGCCGTTCTGTTGAATACAGTTACATACGCTTCGTCCTTTAACGCTACTACGGCCGCCCTGGCCGCCCCTCCAGCGCCCAGAACGGCTACCTTCAATCCCCTTGGGTCCACAACGTCTTTTATGCTGCTCCTGACGCCCTCCACGTCGGTATTGAATGCATACACCTTCCCGTTTTCGATTTTTAGTGTGTTTGCAGCCCCTACCTCCTTCACTAGGTCGTCCATGACGTCTACATACTTTAATATCTCTACTTTATGAGGAATGGTCACGTTTATGCCGTAAAAGATCATGTCGGCAGACGTCATAAATTCTCCTAAGCGGTGTGGAGGGACGTCAACCTTTATGTAATCGGCTTCTATGCCAAGAAGACGGAAGGATATTTTGTGCAGCAACGGGGACAACGAATGTTCGATTGGATGACCTATCACCCCGAAGAGCATTGTTCTCATTCCTATGACCCTTCTCAGTAACACTTATTTGCGCTGAGTTAGGATTATCTAAAACGGTGTAAGCTGTGTTCGGTAGGTGGTGGGGCAGAGGCAGAGGACGGGGCTGGAGGCGTTTCGGCAAGTGGGGCGGTGGTTGGTGGTGGTACTACTACAACGCACCCCCGGTAGCCCAGCCCCTGACCCCAGAGGCCAGGCCACCCCAAGCTATCCAAGGCGAGAGCCGTAAGCTCCAAGAGCCCCCCGTTTGGTGGGGTCCGGGCTGGAGATGGTGGTACTGGTGGTATTACGCGCGGAAGGATGAGCAAGAATAATTGTTTTTAAATTATATCAAGTTATATGACCATGTAAGTCCCTGAATAGGCCCACTGGAGCCTACCCCGAGACGTAGTCGGCTGCCGGACAAGAGGTTCCCACGTAGCTGAGCAATATCAAGGCGTCGTTCTGGTTTATCGCGCCGTTCTGGTCCACGTCTCCTGTTATGCTGAATATGTCTTTGAGCTGCGGAGGTAAGCTATCTATTACGGTGTTGCAATACTTTTTGTTCGATATAAGCTGAGTCATACAAGCTACTACCTCGAAGTCCTTCATAGTATACTTCCCGTCCAAGTCTACGTCCCCCGGGCACTTCCGGGCGAAAGTCACCTCGAAGCTTTGCATTACTGCGCCGACGTAACTGGGTGGAAGGTTTAAAGAGAACGGCGCCGTGGGGTAGGCTGAAAGGCTTACGCTGACTATCATGGGCTGAACCGTTATCAGCCCCGAGGGGCCGCGGTTGGGGGTGTAGCCCCCTTGGGTAGCGTAGCCAATGGCTCCCTTGACTGTGAATACGTAGTAAGCCGGCCGGGAAAAGTCCCAGTAGCCTGCCGGCTTTAGCGCGTTGGGCACGCTCCACCCCCACTGCATGCTTATGTTAGTTATCCCGCCGAAGTTATACACATCTGATACCGGAGCGTAATAGGGGGATCCCAACGGACAAGAGTTCCCTTTGGCGATCATCCGGCGGCCGTACAACGACACGTCCGAAGGTGACGTTGAGATGAAGTAAGTCAACGTTATTGTGTCTCCCTTCTTCAGCTTTATGTTATAAGGCGCTAGGGCGAAGAAGTAGAACGTCCTCATGTTGAGTGCTAGGAACCTCGCGACGGAACCGGCGACTGCGGCGCTCGCCATCTCCGGCCTCGGGGTTACCACACACATAACGAAGAGCTTTTCCGCCACCTCTCCTAACATCTGTTTGAGTGCCGCGTACCTAGGGGGGACGTTCGTGAGAACCTTGAACTCAACATCCATAAACTTTTCCAAGGTGCCGAGTGCTGGGTAGAAGTTCATTATACCTTCATAGTACAAGGAGCACGAGTTGACGCCGTCACAGACCTCAAGGGGCGTCTCTACGTACAGCTTGGTGAAGAGATTGCTATGTAGCTTGACTCCCTCGATCATTAATATTCTTCTTCCATCGAACTGGAAGCCGTAGGAGCCATATATCCTAACGGGGGTCATGGGGGTCGCGGCTTGTACGACGCTAGCTACCACCACTATCGTTAACAAATATGTCACACGCCTCAATTAGATCTCCCAGCGCGCTCTCGCAAAACGCTTTTACTTCTTCTAAAGGTTTGGGAAACCTAGTTGAGAGCACGAAGCCGCCGAAGTGGTCGCTCCAAGTGAATATGGGCTTTTCATCTATAGGCCTAAATATTTTAAGCGCTTGGGGCAAGCTGGAGTCACAGTTGTTTTTACAATAAACTATTAGGGCGACGTGAACCCTCTTCCGTTCTACGTTGATCCCGGCGCTCCACGCGATGAGCTTCATAGCGTTCCCAGCCAGTCCCGTCGTAAGGGATTAGTCCTATGAAGGTTGAGGAAGCGCTAACTGCTTTGGTAAGGAAGAGGCTTAGGGCCGGCCTAATAGGGCCGGGAGACGACGTGGACGCCATCGAGATTGGCGGCGAACGTTTGGTCTTCAACGTCGATGGGTTTAGTGCGAAAGGCGTGATGATGGAATTTATGGATCTGAGTGATGTAGGCTGGAGAGGGGTTACGGCGTGCGTGAGCGACTTGGTTGCAAAACTCGTCAAGCCCATGTACTTCCTCTACTCAGTTTACGGGAGGTCCGTTGAGGAGGTAAGAGAAGTAGTCGAAGGCTTAGTGGAAGCGGCAGAAGAGTATGACCTCGCCTTCTTGGGTGCTGACACGAACAAGGGGGAAGCGGCCGTGGACGTCTTCTGCTTTGGCCTCAGTCCTTCCGACCCCCCGAGGCTGGGGGGAGCGAGGCCTGGGGACAAAGTAGTGGTTCCCGAAGGGTGTTGGGGGTGCATCAACAGGTGCTTAAGAGGGGAGTACTGGGACCACTGCAAGAGGCCCAAGGTGCCCTTAGACTTCCCGAAGCGCTTGGAGGACTACAGAAGCTACGTCCACGCTTCTACTGACTCCAGTGACGGCCTCGTGGTCAGTTTGTACAAGCTGGCCAGGGCATCAGGCGTAACAATAGCCCTTCAAGAACCCCCTCAGGGCCCCTTAGGAGAGGAGGGCCTCTACGGCGGCGAGGAATACTTACCCGTACTCGTGGTAGACCCCGCGGTCAGCGAGGCGGTCGAGAGAGCAGTTGGCGGTAAGGCGATAGGTAAGGTGCTCTCAGGGCCCAGTGAAGTCCTTTACAAGGGAAGGCGCCTCAACGTCCGCGGCTGGGAGTGGTTCTAAATGGTTCCCCACCATCTGTGCCGGGGCGAGCGGTGGAACTCAAACCGAAGCTAGAACTCAAGAGGTGGGACTTCAAAATAGAGGAGCAAGTGAGGTCGTGGTGGGAGAAGGAGAACTGGTGGAAGTTCAATCCGGACTCCCCGAAGCCCAAGTTCGTTATAGATACTCCCCCTCCTTACCCAGCCCCGTTGTGGCACATAGGTGCAGCAGTGAGTTACGCAATGCACGATATGATAGCGAGAGCGATGAGAATGATGGGTTACGAAGTGCTGTACCCTATAGGGTTCGATAGGAACGGCTTGCCAATAGAGCTCTACGTTGAGAAGTACTTAGGTTTAACTCCTTGGAAGACCGACAGAGAGAAGTTCCTCGAGACGTGTCGTCAAGTCTTAGACTCTTGGGTAGAGAAGATGAAGGTAACGTTAAAGAGGCTTTTGATAGCTGCCGACATAGACAATCCATACCAGACCGACTCTCCGGAATATAGGGCGTTTACCCAAGCGACATTCATAGAGGCGTGGAACAAGGGCCTCGTGTACGAGGCGGAGAGGCCTAATAACTGGTGCCCTAAGTGTAGGACTACAATCGCCGACGCGGAGGTCGAGTACAAGGAAATGAAAGGTATAATGGCGTATATAAAGTTTAAGGTCAAGGATTCAGACGAAGAACTCGTCATAGCTACCACGAGACCTGAGCTGTTGTGTGCTTGTAGAGCGGTGGTCGTCCACCCCGACGACGAGAGGTACAAGGAGTACCACGGCAAGAAAGTAATAGTCCCGATATACGGTCACGAGATACCGGTCCTACCCCATAAGATGGCCGACCCCAACTTCGGCACAGGCGCGATGATGGTCTGTTCTTTTGGAGACTGGCGAGACGTGCAGATCTTCAGAGAGCTGGGCCTGACTCCCGTGAAGGCCATAGACGAAGAGGGCAGAATGACTGAATGTGCGGGACCCGTGGCCGGCTTGAAGGTCAAAGAGGCCAAAGCAAAAATAGTTGAGATATTGAAAGAACAAGGGTACTTAGTTAAGGTAGAGGATATAGTACACAAGGTTCCGGTTCACGAGCGCTGCGAAACACCAATTGAGATAATACCAATGAAGGAGTACTACTTAAAACAGCTTGAATTTAAAGAAGTGTTGAAAAAGTACGCTGAAGAGATGAAGTGGCAACCAGAAAGGTACAAAAAGAACCTACTCCAATGGATAAACTCCGTGAGCACGGACTGGCCCATATCCCGGAGGAGGTTCTATGCAACCGAGATACCGGTCTGGACTTGTAAGAGGTGTGGTTACAAGTACGTCCCCCCTCCGGGGAGGTATTATAGGCCCTGGAAGGAAGACCCCCCTATAGACAAGTGCCCTAAGTGTGGCGCCAGAGAGTGGGAGGGCGAGAAGAGAGTTTTCGACACCTGGATGGACTCTTCGGTGACGATACTCTATATATCGAAATACATGAGAGACGAGGAGTTTTGGAGAAAGACCTTCCTCGAGGGAATAAAGTTAAGGCCTCAAGGATACGACATCATAAGGACGTGGCTATACTACAGCTTGCTGAGGGTTCACCAGTTAACAGGTAAAAGGGCGTTCGATTTAGTTTTCATCAATGGAATGGGTCTAGATCCTAAAGGAAAGAAGATGAGTAAGAGGTACGGGAACGTAATATTACCTGATGAAGTGCTCAACAAGTACGGCGCGGACGCGACGCGTTTCTGGATAGCTTTGGAGGTCAAGCCCGGCGAGAACTACAGGGTAATCGAAAACAAAATACAAGGCGCCCAGAAGTTCTTAACAAAGTTCTTAAACGTCGCTAGGTACGTCTCTTCCTTCCCTTACCCGGATGACCGGACAGAGCTGAAGGGGGCCGACAAGTGGATCTTGGCGGAGCTAGCCGAGCTCATAGAAAAGGTTAGGAAAGCTTATGCAGAGATGGACTTCCACACCGTGGCCGAGGAGTTCTATCACTTCGTATGGGACAAGTTCTCATCCCATTACATAGAGTTGAGTAAGAAGAGGGCCAGAATGATCGACGAGAGGTTCGACGAAGGGGACGCGAGGGCCGCTTGGTGGACTTCGCATACCGTTCTGAAAAACCTACTCTTGATACTGGCACCGATATCGCCGGCCATAAGCGATTACTTGTGGCGCAAGCTTTACTCTTCGGAAAGCGTACACGCGCAGCGCTTGCCGGAGGTCACGGAGGAGTGGCGCGACGAGGCCTCGTTGCGGAAGGGTAGGACCGTAATGGAGCTCAACTCCAAGGTATGGAAGGCGAAGAAGGAGGTGTTAGGTAAGAAGCTGAGCGAGCCCGTGACGGTGGAGGAGCTCAAGTCCGCCGGCGTGGAGCTCCCGGAGCTGGAGGACTTCGAGGAGGACTTTGTGGCGTTACACAACATAGTCAGGGGATGACGTCTTCCGGCGGAACCGAGGGGTGAGGACCTCTCTTCGCTGGCCGACCCCCCGTTAAAAGAGCTTAGAGCCTAACGGAGAGGACCTTGATATGCAGAAAGGCTTGTTTCAAAGTAGTAGACGATTTGGACCTAACGCCTCTAATTTCTTACTTATCCCAAGTTGCTGAGAAGAACGGGTGCGACGCGAAGCTGATCCTAAACGTTTCTAGGAAGACTTTGGTCTGCGAGGTTTGCTGCCTAAAGAGTAAAAAGTTGATTGATATGATCAAGGCTAGGTTTGCTGTAGTAAAGGGGTTGAATTTGAGCAATTGCTTGGGCCCCAAGGGACTCGTCGCGCCGTTTGGGTCGTGGCCCCTTTCGCAGAGCGTGTGTGTGGGCCTCGAGGCCTTTACTGGCTCTCCATTTTGCTTGGACGAAAAGAACTTGAGGAGACACGTGGTTATTGTGGGCTCCACCGGTAGCGGCAAGAGCACCACTGCTAAGAAGATATTCAAAGAGCTGAATTATAACAAGCTAGTCCTCGACTGGCACGGTGAATACAGAGGACTTGCAAAGAGAATAGAATGTGTTAGTCTGAACAAACTGAGGGGCTTAGGACAGCTAGAGCTGTTGGACGCCCTCGCCAACTCGCTCAAGTTGAGTGACGCACAATATTACTTACTTATGAAAGTGGTCCAGATGTTATACACCAAAGGAGGGGAGTTCGGTATAAGGGACATAATATTCTACTTGAAAAGCTTAGAGGAATTAAGCAGGTGGATAAGGGAAAGCAAATATTCTCTGCTAAGAAAGCTGGAGATGCTAACTGTTAGGGGGACGTGCAAATTCGAGGTGACCGACCTAGATACTTTAACTGAGAACGGTTTGATAATTGATCTAAGTGGGTACGTTACCGAGTACGCAAAGAAGTTCGTAGCCCACGTCGTTTTAGCCTACTTGTTCGCTAAGTCTAGGGGAGGACAGCTGAAGAGAACTTATGTCGTAGTCGAGGAAGCTCACAACGTAATTCCTAAGAGCTCTGAGGTGAGCGTAGCCGACAAGATATTCATGGAGGGCCGTAAGTACGGCCTTCACGTAATAGCCGTGACTCAATCCCCCCGTGCCTTGAGTGAGAACGTCATGAAGAATACTTACATAAAAATAATACATGGAATACGCGAAGTAGATGACGCCAAATATGTTGCCGAAAGCGTGGGGGACCCCGGTCTGTGGAAGGAAATAATATCACTCGACGTAGGGGAAGCTATCGTTGCTCAGAGGAAGCTGGCGCGAGTAATTATAAGTAAACTATAAGCAATACTTTGAGAACTCCTTGAAGTCTTCGTCCGACCAACGCGCGCACGGAAGTCTCTCGCATTTTAGCGCCCTTAACGCGCTCTCGAGGGCTTCCTCCAAGGGCTTGTCGCTTCTCACGCAGACAACCTTGTCTCCGTAAAGCCCTCTCAACATCTGTAAGTAAGACCCAACCAGTTCGGCTTCCAAGTTGGAGCATATCTTCTCTTTACAGTACCCCTTCTGTAGCATTCTAGAGATTAGAACTTTGGGCTTTGCTTGGAGGTATAAGACTTTCTTAGTAGTTTCTGGAGGGACAAAGTCTACTACCACGCCTTCTATTATGTAGCACCCTTTCAAATTCTTTACAAACTCTTCTAGACTGTCCATGTCAACTACGTACAAGGGTTTACCACACTCGTCATTTTCGACACTTACGTATAACTTATTTTTTATTACGATATCAGTAACGCTTAGTGACCTACAGCCAGTCACTTTAGATAATTCGTTGGCCACGGTAGTCTTTCCGGAACCCGGGACGCCCGCTATTAAAATAAACATAGACCCTCCCAAAGAGCTAGGCGTAGGGGTATAATGGCGAGGAAGTACGGCTGGGCGGCATGGAAAGGACACCTAGACAAGCTGGACGATTTGCTAAAAGAGGTTAGGGAGGCCGGCTTTGACTACGTCGAGTTCAGCTTAGACTACCCGCTTCCGTATAATGACGGCTTGGTTGCGGAGATAGTTAAAAAAATTAGGGACTTCGGACTAGAGGTGAGCTTTCATGCCCCTTGGAGAGGACTGGACGTAGCCACGCTTTGGCCGGAGGTGCGTGAGGCGTCAATAAACATAATAAAGAAGGCTATAAAGATGGCTTCAGATCTTGGCGTGGAGTACGTTGTTTATCACGTCACCACTCCGGAGAAACTCTTCCGGGACACAGTGGACGAGGTCTACCGGGCCGGGAAGGAGGCAGTTGCGGAACTCACTGAGTTCGCGCGTGAGATGTCCGTAGATACGGCCGTAGAAAACGTCGGAAACTTAGGAACCCCAGAGTTTTTTGGTATATTGAGGGATGAAACGAAGACGTTGTTCTGCTTTGATATCGCTCATGCAGTAACTACGTTTATGCAGAGGCACAAGTTGAAGTTAAACGACGTAGATGTTGACGACGTTATAGAGTTATGGAAAAACACTATAGGCGGTCGGACCTTGTGCGCTCACGTTCACGGGGTGGAGGCCCCTAGGAGGGAGCACAAGCCGCTGGGCTACCCCCTTACTAAGAGGGCAGCAGCAAAGGCTTACGTGACCTTAGGGGCGGAATACGTAACTTACGAGATCTATTACGTAGGTAAGGGAGAGGAAGCTACGCCCAAGGTCGTCGGAAAGGAGATGAAAGACGTCCGTTCGTGGGAACTCGTCTACGAAAAGGGGCGAGTGCCAGCTGCTTAGTTTCTATACTCTCCAAAAGATTACTGACGGACATTCCTAATCGAGTACCGGCAAACGCCTACGCACACGTATTCGCATAACCGCGTGACTCGTTATGATATAATAACTTCATACGGTTAGGCGCTATTGATCGCCGGTAGAGGTTTTGTGCTGTTAGCCAGCCGCAATGCATCAAAGTAGAAGAGCTGTGCAGTCCAAAGGTAGTGTAGTTCAAAGTAATAGGGCTAAAGTCTTATCGGTAGCTTCGGCAGCCTTATGCCCCTCTGTCCTTGATAATGACCTCTAGCCGAATAATCTATTAACACAGGCGAATCCGTCCTCAAGAACACCAAGTGGATGAACGGTACTCCGGGCTTCACCCTCACCGGGAACGAGCTGCCAATTACCTCTATTACTATCTCGCCCTTGAAACCCGCGTCCACTACCGTTGGCGGTATGTAAAGGCCCAGCCTTGCGAAGCTACTCTTGAGGTTTACCAAGCCCACCAGGTCTGCAGGCATTTCAACGTACTCGGCCGTGTGCAGCAAGACGTGTTCGTACGGCTCTATCACTATTCCTTCGTCGTCCATGAGGTCGACTTGGTAGTACTTGCTCAAGTCGTTCTCCTCAGTTACGTCCAATACCTCATTGACCTTCTTGAAGCGAGCGTACTGGCGGCCTATAGTCAAGTCCACGCCGTTCTCCCTTATCTGGTCTTCATCCAACGGCTCTATCTTTAGCAGCCCTCTTTTTAGGTAGCTCCTTATGCCGCCATCAGACAGGATCACGCGCTCCCCTTTGTGGCCCTAGAAGAGTCCTCAGTAATAACGCCGTCAGGACAGGAGTTCACTAATAAACATCTAAGTAGGAGGACCTCGAGGGCTTTCAAGAGTTGGAAGAGCACGAAGAAGCATTCGCCTTCGTGATAGAGAGCATAAGCAACGGAAAGATAAGAGAAAGGCTGATGAGTTGTTTGGAGAGGAAACACGAAGCTAAGGGCATCCTAGAGAGCATTATGGTTTCGAAGCGAGAGAAGTCACCAGTTATATGTGTCACCGGAAAGCACATAACCTCTCGCGGAATCTACGACAGATTCGTTTTAGTATTTCCTTATGAGGCTAAATTTATTGGCGATGAGGATTATGATGAGGAAGAACTCATGTTCTTTGAGTATCGTGGTAACGTGTACTTGGTGAGGATATTCTTGGAAAAGGATGGCGTGGAAAAACTCACTGTAGAACGCCTCTAAGCGGTGAGAGCGATCAGCGTTGTGGTCTCCCTGATCCCTTCCGTCTTCCTCACTTTATTGAGTATGTAGTCTTCTATTTTACTTAAACTGTCAGCCTCGAAGATCGCTATCACGTCGTAGGGACCTGTTACTATGTCTACTCTGCTTACGTATTCCAACCCCTTCAAAGCGTTGTAAACCTTCTCTTCCATACCCGACTCAGTTTTAATCAACAGGTAGACGCGTGCCAAGGAGCTCACCGCCACGAGATCAGTACGCGCAGAACATTTTTTGCCTTACCTCCTACTTCACGGCGACTCCCACGGCTTCCTTTAAGGAGCGGAACCCTTTGGAACTCATCCACCAGGCCATTCCGGCTAAGACCTCGGAAAACACCCCGAGCCCCTTGTCGGCCACCGCCGTGCCTATCTGAACCGCACTCGCCCCTGCCAATACAAGCTCTACTGCGTCCTTCCATTCGTACACTCCGCCGACGCCTACGATAGGGGCCTTGAGTTCTTTGTAAACTTCGTAGACAGCCCTTACTGCTATGGGATGAATCGCCTTACCCGAGAGCCCGCCTACTTTGTTCGACAAGACAGGTTCCATCATGTCGACATCTATTACCATAGCTCTTATTGTATTTATGAGTACTAAGCCCGAAGCTCCCGCATCTAGGGCTGCGCTCGCCGTTTCGACGAGTTTGTCTACAAGCCCGAGCTTCGCGAATACCGGAACGTTGACCGTAGTTGCCACGGCCTCAACAACCTTCCTAACCGCGCTTACGTCCATCCCTAATTCGAGGCCCAACCCCTTCGCGTGGGGGCAAGACAAGTTAAGTTCGAGGGCGCTGGCCCCAGCGTCCACAGAAGCCCACGCGGCTTCGGCGAACTCACGTTCATCCTTGCCAGCTATTGATACGACGACGGGTAAGTTGTACTTCTTTCCAACTTCAACTAATCCCTTCACCGCGGCTACTCCGGGATTGGCCAAGCCCACCGCGTTCACGAGGCCGCACGGGGTCGAGACCACTATAGGGGGTTCGTTGCCCTTCCGGTACTCTAAAGTAAGTGTTTTCGTAACCAAGGCCCCCACTTTTGCCTTCTTGGCCACGGCCTCCAAAGCTTCGGGGCTTCCGCCCAATATCCCGGAGGCCGGCATTAAAGGGAGCTTCAATTTCAAGCCGCCAACGTCGACGCTTAGGTCGAGCACTCCGTGGCCCCCGACGCACAGCCTTCTTAGGATTATATCGGGAAGTTCCGGACATTCGACGGGTAGTCGAGTTTGCAAAAAGGCGTCATTAATGTAGTCGAGGTCTTGGTTCTAATAATGATCTTTATAGCGGCGGCAGCGTTCTTGGCGTCGTTTTACATCTCGTCGGTAACTCACCAGTCGGAGAGAATAAGGGAAGAGAGCCAAAAGAACGTCTTCCTCGTAAACCCGCCCGCGAAAGTGGTGGGCACGATAGTTGTGAAAGACTACACGAGCAGCGAGAGTGAGAAAAACGAGTTAGACGACGCCGTACCCTTCGCTTGCTTAGAGGAGAGCGGGAGCGGCAAGAACTGGTGGCTCTCCAGCGTATATTTGATAAAGGGTTACGGAGGCAACGTTTTTAAGTCTATCTCCTTGTACGACGTCGTCGCTTCAGTTTCTGCGATATCAAACTTAGACGATGGAAGTAAGCAAAACTTTACCGACGCCGCCTTTGGAAGGATTAACACTCTCGTGGCCCTTTGCTATTTAAACAACACCTTACATGCCGTATACAAAGTAGACGTCAGCTGTGACGAAGACGTACTCAAAAATGCCGTAAACGACACGGCGAGGTGGTGCAAGAACGACGCAGACGATCAGACGAGTTGGAGGGTGGAGTACCTAAACCCGTTCCAATACTTGCCCAGCGGCGACGTGGGTGTGGTGGTCGGGCCAATTATACCCGGAGAAGTGGTCCAGCAAGGGGGAACCTTCAGTTTTAAGGTAAAGTTCTCGGAAAGCTACGAGCCCAACCCGGCGCTCCCTTACTCCTTGAAACAAGAGGGCGAGTTGACGTTCGATGACATAGTTTCGTGGATTAAGGAGGGCGGCGGGTCAGTGTCTGCCGTGGGGGTAATAGAGGCGCTCTGTGAGAGTTGTACCTTCGCCGTAGGTTAGGGCAACTTAACGAGCTTGTGGACTTGTGGTATTACTCTTACTTTCTTCTTTAGGTAGTCATCCTTTAGTACCTCTATTGTGAATTCGTGCGCGGTTTTGGAATAGTCTCCGCCCTCTTCCAGAGGCTGGAGCACCACCGGCCTTCGGACCTCTCCGAGTTCTTCGAGGAACTTCTTTACGCACGATAAGTCGGTCTTTCTCGCTACAACCTTCAGCTCCCCCGCAAACTCGTTCAGTATCTTCTTAACTGTCTGTGGAAAGTTGACGTAGTAGTCGCACGTTACCTTAGGACTGACGGTTATCCAGACGTCGAACCCTTCCAATGCGACCGGATAGATAGTACCGTTAGTCTCTATTTGTACGACCCCCTTGAATCCTCCCTTCTCGAGCTCCTTCAGGAAGTTCCTTATCTCCAGTTGCCACAGTAAGGGTTCGCCGCCGGTCACTACGGTGAGGTTGACGCCGCTTTCGAGGACCCTCTCGGCCACCTCATCTACAGGGACCTTTCGTCCGGGCAACCAAGAACGCTTCGTGTCGCACCAAGGGCAGCGCAAGTTACACCTGGCCAGTCTCACGAAGTAGGCTGGCGTTCCTACTAAGCTGCCCTCGCCTTGGATGGACAAAAATTCCTCAATTACTTCAAATTCCAATCTCAAAGCCCGGCTTTTGCCTTTATCTGTTCTACTTCTTTAATTATTTCCTCTACCAAGTCCTTGGCGGCGCCAGGGTCTATTATGGCGGCCGCCGCGGCTTGTACTTCTATGCCAGCGGCCTCTCCGAGCTTCTTCTTGCTGGGCACGTATACGTAAGGTATCTTTTTCTCTTCACAGAGTAACGGTAGGTGCGCCACTATTTCTGGAGGATCCACGTCTTCTGCGATAAGTACTAGTTTTGCAAGACCCTTGTCGACAGCCTTGGTGGTCTCGTTGGTGCCCTTCTTTATTTTCCCACCGCTCTCTCTCGCCTTCCTCAAGGCTTCGTAAGCCTTCTCGGCCAGCTCGGGGGGTACCTCAAATCTGACGTAGAACGGCTTGCTCATCCTCATCTACCCCTCGTCGTGAGGGCGCAAGGGAGGGAGGTTAAAAAAGAGTGAAGGACAGCGATGTGTGCCGATGAAGAGTAAGCTGAGCGCTGAACGGTGATCTGAGGTCGGGCTCTGAGGCTTCGGGCCCCGTAGGGTCGTCCTCACGCCCTCTCGTCGGCACCCGGAGCCACCTCATCAGCCTCTGTGGAGTCTGAGCGTAGGCGGGGGGACGTGGCCTTTCAACCTTATGAAATCGTTAGGACGCAAGTCCTCCACCGGGAGCACGACGCCCCTCCCCAAGAGGCCGCCCAGTTCTATTACGTCCCCCGGCTTCGCTCCTGGGACGGGTAGCAAGCGTACGCCTAGCGGTTTGCTATTTATGACGCCTATCGTTAGTTGGTCGAGGGTAATGGACGCTAGGGTCTCAGGCGTTACTAGCGGGATCGGTACCATGTCCAGTCCGGCCGAGCAGACGGACGTGTACGCAATCAACTTGTACAAGTCCAAAGTCCCTCTTTGAGCGGCCTCAACCATCCCGGAGTCTTCGCTTAAGGGGATGAATAGTCCAGAGAACCCGCCGAAGCGCGAGACTGCCATTGCACCTCCCTTCTTCAGCGCTTCGACCAACAGCGCCAGCGCCGCCAGAGTCCCCGGGGCACCGAAAGAGGGAACGCCCATCGCTTCCACGACCTTCGCTACGCTGTCCCCCATCTTGGGGGTCGGTGCCAAACTCAAGTCCACAGAACCCATCTCAACCCCTAACTTCTCGGCCACTTTCCTGCCAGCGAACTCTCCTAGCCTAGCTATTTTGAAGGCCGCTTTTTTCAACACCTCGTAGAGCTCTCTAAAGCTGTTGACCCTAGACCTCCTCACTACAGCCTCCATGACGCCCGGGCCGGAGATGGCCACGTTGACCTCCGCCTCAGGCCTCCCCTTGCCGTGGTGGGCTCCCGGCATAAAGGGTACGTCCCCCGGCAAGTTCACGGAGACCAAAAACTTGGCGTTACCAATACCTTTGGTCCTCATTGATAGTTCTGTTAGAGCCTCGCTGACCTCGTATACTGCCTCTACGTTTAGACCGCTCCAAGTATCACCGACGTTCAGGAATCCGAAGAGTCTTTCGGTCTCTGACAAGACTTCTGGCAAAACTTTGATAAACGCCTTAGTTCTCGAATTCAGCCCCACTTCGGCGAAGGCGCCGAGGCCGCCCAGGGCGTCCACTCCAGTTCTGGCCGCAGCCTTGTCCAGCTCCTTAGCTAGCTCAACCAGCTCGTCCTCATCATCAACTATCTCAACGAGTGGGGTTAGTGCCATCCTTACGGTCACTATTGGTATTCCGTGCTCTTCGCTGACTTCCCTAACTGCGTGCACCAGCTCGGACCCCATGTTTTCGACTATTTCTACTACCTCTTCCTTCTCTTTTCTCGAAACGTCTAACGAGAGGGTAACTGCCCTCACGTCGAGGTTCAAATAGTGGAGCATCTCAGTTACTTCAGCTATCTCTTCAGGCCGGAACTTCAACCTTCCTACACCTCTTCCGCCGCTTCTCGGACCGAATCTCCATAGCTTTTACTATCCACTCCCGGGGCACCCGTTCGAAAGGACACCCCTCGAGCGCGGTCACCCAGAGGGGCTTGGGCGGTATCTCGATGTCAGCAAAGTAGGCGACCTCAACGCTTTCCAGCTCTTTAGCTGAGAGTTCCAGGGCTTTTGAGATCTGTTTCGTACCGAAGTAATATAATAGGACCTCCACTGGGAAATAGCTAGAAATGGTACATCCCTTTGAGAAGTCGTCGTAAGCCAAGGCCGCAGCGGCCCTAAGCCTTACTGGGTCTGTACCGTAGGCGTGTCTAGGCCTCTCCGGCACTTCGGCCATGCCCCAGAATATCAAGCTCGACCCCCAACGTCCTCTCGAGGGCTCCCTTAACGCTGGGGTCTTCCCTGAGCGTCTCTAAGGCGTCCCACGGAAACACTATCCAGCCCTCGCTCTCCCTAACCCAGAAGTCGACTTCACTTTTACATTGGGGCTTCTTGTATAGGACGGCTACGATTGTCGACCCAGGAGAGTAGGCCTCGAGGAACCTCTTAGCCACCTTTAAGGTCTCGCCAGTGTCGCACACGTCGTCCACTAAGAGGACCCTCCGGTCCGTCACGTCGCCGATTAGGGGGAGTAAGACCACGGGCTTGCCCCTCTTTCCTATTCCCTTATAGCTTTTGATTCTCATGACATACAGTTCTAGGCCCAGCGCGTCCGCTATGATGTGTGCCGGAACGTAGCCGCCTCGCAGAAGGCCTACTACGATGTCAACAGAGCCTCTGACCGTATTTGCCAACTGCAAGCTCATCTGTTGTACGTCCTTCCAGCTCACGATCTCATACACGTTTGGATAACCTCCGGGAGCCTCGGAAGGAAGAGGGGTTTGTACCCTACCCCTGACCCTCCGAGTCATCGCCCGGTGCACCGGCCTCCCCGGAGTTCTCTTTGGTAGGGCGGTCCCTTACCTCGGAACTTCGAGATCCCTTAAAACTATTCGAGGAGCCTTTCGTAGGCTTCTACGCCGTCGTTTACTAGTATTACCTTGAAGCCCGCTATATCTATATCGAACTTTATGCTCAACGATTCGTTAGGTTTCAGCTCCTTTTTTACAAGGACCGTCTCCTCCCCCCTCTTCCTCGATACTTTGCCGTCGGGAGTGTTAACGGTATAATAATAGAGCACGTCGAGCCTTTCGATGAAGACTGGCTTATCTGAGGAGTTCATGATGACGGCTTTGTTTCCGTTCACGTATGCCTCTAGGGGACCCAAGACGGTCTTCAAGACCCAACTCCGCTCCAGACCCTCCGCTTTCAACACCTCTTATGAGACTTCTCCCCGAACTCACTTGAGAGAAGAGTCATCACCGCTTCAGGAGACCGTCGTTCGATCATCGTTCAAACCTCACTTCAGCATTAGCGAGTGCTCTCTCTTTATCTCAAACCTGACGCCGTCTACGAGCTTTCCTAATTTGTTGGCAAGAAACTTCATTATATCGTTAGTGACCTCGTAGTTCCTCAGCCCATAAGTCAGTTCGTATTCTATCCAGTCGTTGCCGACGCCTCTAATTTTTATCTTTGGCTCAGCGACGCTGAACTTCTTGGTGTAAATTACAGCGTCTCTCAACATCTCTTCAATCGTGTTAAAGTCCTTTACACCGTAGAACTTAACGGTCAATGTGAAGGGTAAGGAACGACTCGGGATCCTCACCAACTCCATTGCGACTAAGCTGTTAGGCACTCTCACGGTTTCCTCGTATTCCCCCCTGAGCTCAACAAAGAATGGGGTTATCCTCTTTATCCAGCCCCTCACCCCTCTCGTCAAGATAACGAAATTGCCCACGTTTGCTATCTTGGTCGACGTAATTATATAGTAATGCACGACGGATCTTATTACGTCCCAGAAGAGGAATGGAGTCACAATGAGTAAGGCTGAAAGTAAGAACGCCAGAGCTTGGGGAGACAAGTAGCCCACGAGGTCGCCTACGGTTAGCATCACCACGAAGATGTAGTCAAGTATGTGTGTTACGTCCTTAGCGCTCGTGGGGCTCATTATTCTTCTCTTGACTAGGTCTTTGACTATTTTAGCCTTTAAGATTATATAAGCTATTGTGAGTAGCGCAGAGTATGGTAAGAGTACGTACAGTGATAGCTCCACGTCTTTCACCTCAAGGCGTTTTCGATGTCTTCCTCTCGTCCCACCGGGGCCAGCAAGATAAGGATGTAGCCCGGTTCCAACGTTAACTCCTCTTCCGGCTCTACGAACTGCTCCCCGTTGAAAACTGCTAATATTAACACGTCTTTAGGTAAAATTTCCTTTATCTCGCCTATCTTCATTCCTACGCTGCTATCCCCCGAGGTGATTTCTATCGAATATATCCCGTACTTACCGCTCAGGACTTTTGTTAGTTCCACTATTCCATACTTGCCCTCGATATAACTTATTACCAGTTTGGCAGACACTATTGGCGACGGGAAGCTCACGTCCGCGAGTCCCAACATCTCTATAAGTTCAGAAGCTTTGGCCGTTCTAGTTACGACTACCACGTTACCCACCCCGTATTCCTTAGCTACGGCGGCCACGAACAAGTTGACTTCGTCTCTGTCGGTGGAGGCGATAACCACGTCGAAGCTCCCCAGCTCCAGCTCTTCGTAGAGGCTGGGGTCAGTTGCGTCCCTGTTGATTACCATTACATCGGCCTCCCTGGCCAAAGCTTGACACTTCTCGCTGTTAACGTCTACGGCAACTACGTCATACCCTTTCAAGCTCAAGTCGGTAGCAACGCGCCGTCCCAACTCGCCTATACCCACGACGAGTATCTTCAAGGAGCATCACCTCATCGCGACCTCTAGAGCTATGAGGGTTGACCAAGCTACGTACACGTAAGGTAACATGACCTTATCGGGATGTATTATTGATATCGCCGCCATTACTAAGTAGCTAATTAAAGCCAGAGGTATCCACTCCATTAGGTTCAGTTTCAACAGAGCAGTTGAGAAGACCAGATGTGCTCCGGTGGCGTACGCGAGTACGAACGGTCTTTCTCTCTTCACCTTGGTCTTTAGTAATCTCCAGAACACTGTTGAAAGCGAGTACATGAACGCGTAGTCTAGCAGCAGCATTTCGCTCCAATGCGCCAAAACTCTTTGCCCTGCCGGGGATTCCGAGAGAACTAAATGAGCTTCTGCTGCACGCCGACGGATATCCTCGTTGGCTTGCCCCTCGCGGGGAGCGCTACGTTATAAATAATCAAACGACCTAGGTTGACATAGCTCACCCTTCCGTAGTGCGCGTGTCCGTGGATTGCGAGCTTGACGCCCTCTTCTAGGAGGACCTTCTCGAGCCTTGGGTCCCCCAAGTAGGGCCAGATGCTCCTCTTCTCCCCCACTAAGGTCTTCCAAGTAGGGGCATAATGGCTTAAGTAGATTATTGTCGGACATTCCTTCTTGGCCTCCATTATTAACATCTTGAGGACCTCCGGCTTCCTAGAATACTCTTCCTCTATGTTGGGTAAGTGTTTCCTCTGCCAAGAAGTGGGTCTCAGTAGAGACCCCCGGGAGCCTACGACGCTTACGCAAGAACCGTCTAGGTCTACCACTATATACTCATCATCTAGCCAGCGCACTTCCGGATAAGTTCTCCTAAATTCTTCCTCTTTCTCCCGGTGTTCCTCGTTTCCGAACACTGACAAGAGGATTTCAGATTTTGACTTTGCGAACTCTATGACCGGTCGCAAGTTTTCTACTCTCGATTTCTCCACTAAGTCTCCTGCCATCAAAGTCAGCTGGTAGTTGCCGTCCGCTTTCAATAGATGAAGGTACTTCGGGGAGTGAACGTCTGAAAACGCGAGCGCTAACAAGTGGTTCCCTGTCTGGGGTTTACGGTAAAGGAACTTAGGTGTGATCCCTTACATTTGAACGTTCTTCCGAGAAGCCGGAGAGGTGGTCGAAACTGAGCAGTAAGGGTAGGCGTAAGAGGAGCAGTAAGGTCAAAAGGAGGCAGTGGGACCCAGCCAAGTTCGCGGAAGACGTGGCGCCTCTGATAGCCTCCGCCTTGGGTTTGGATTCTTTAGGCTTGTCCGAGGATGAGTATGTAGAGCTCTTGCGCGACATAATAATAGGCTTGGTAGGGGACAGGGTGACCAAGCCGAAGCCAGAGAACGTAATAAAAAACATAAGGAGAAACGAAAGCAAAATTATGTCAATAATAGCTTTCAAGCTGCTGGAAATAATCCCGGAAAATAAGCTAACGCCCGAGCAATACGAGTTCGTGGCGGCGAACATAGGCCCCTTGGTGATACCGGTCGCTCAGCGCTTGTACAAAGAGGCTGAGAGGCTGGGGTTGGACGTCAGCCCCCTCCAAGGGGCTTGGGAGGAGGGTTGGAGGCTGCGGGGCGACCCCGGGCCCGTAGGATATTGTCCTAACTGCGGGTTTAGGGCGGTGGCCCCGGACGGGAGTTGCATGGTCTGCGGAAAGGTGCTAAACGACGAGGAACTAAAGGAGGCAGTAGAGTTCAACGAAAAGTTTAGAGAGTTCTTAGAGACGGCCTCATGTAGCGAACTCAAGGAGGCGTTCAAGAGAGGGAGCCTCTATGTCTCTCATGCCTCTGTGTCACTCAACCCCTTGACGAAGTGGGACGTGGAGGTGCTGTTGAGTAAGGAGGAGAGGGAGGCACTGAGGACCTCTATTTCTCGGCGCTGCCAGCCCCCCTAAACCTCTCTAGTCTATCCTCGTCCACTTTGCCCTTAAACACCACCACTACCCTGACCACGTCCGACCCCGTGCTCAAAGACACCTCGTTCAAATAGGCCCTTTGCTTGTCGAACCTTAAGTACAGTTTGCTTCCTTCAGTCCTCAAGTTCATTTCCCGTTTTAATATCTGGTACTCGACATCGTCCATCTTGCGGATTATATTTTTAAAAGCCATTTGGGCCTTTTTCCCCTTAATCACTATCTTTACATATGTGATAGGATTTCCATGATGGCCCTTGGACTTTAACATCTCTATGTCTTTTATCTCATCGGCACTTAGTCCTAACAAATTAAAAACGGACTCCATAACTTTCTCTGGGTCCTCCGTCGCGTGTATTATAACCGTCGCTTCCATCCTCTCTATCATCTCAAGCCCACCAAAATTAAAGCAGCGGCGCCTATAGGGCCTATCTCGCCCTCGAGGCCTTTGGGGTAGACCGCCTTCCCTTTAGATGCTTCCAGCTTGGTGAGTCCGGGCTCGCTGGCACCCACCACGACCAGCGTTATGCCCTCTGCCTCCACCCGCTCAACTTCCTCCCCGTAATCCCTCGAGACAGTGTAAACTCTCTGCGGCTTCAGCAGCTCCAATGCGTCGTCTATATCTGGGAAGACGAAAAACGCCTTGTCGAGTTTGTACGCTAGCTTGCTCACTTCCGGCACGCCTATTTGCGCCGCGGCGCCCGAAGGCTTTGTGACCACGAGGCCGCCCACGGGTTCGCCGAACCCGAAGGCGAGTTTAGCCAAGTCCTCCAAGCGTTGGACGCTCGTGGGGGCGTGCGCGACAACGAATACCTTCTTCAAGGTTCTCTGGACCAGCATCCCGAAGGGACTTAAATTCTAACGCTGTTCCCGCCCTTTAGGAGGTCTTCGACGAACTCCCTCAAATCGCCGTATGCCTTAGCACTCACACTATTCGATATTTCCTTGGCCCTCTTTCCAACTACTACAGCCTCGTCCGCTTTCTTTAACATATTAATATCGTTGTAACCGTCTCCAACAGCTAGTATGAAGTCGAACCAAGGGCGAAGCTTCTCTATTACTTCTTCTTTTTCCTTGAAGACTGGCAACACGCCAACTATCGTATCGTTGTGGTAGATGAGCTTCTGAGACACGTAGTCGTCCACGCCTAAGGCGTGGGCCACGGGGGCCACGAACTCTTCGAAACCCCCAGAAACAATCATCGTCACGTACCGTCTCCTCTTTAGTTCAGAAACCAGAGTTACCGCCTCCGGCCTTATCTTCCCTATGGCTTTCTTCGCAACCTCTTCGACCACCTCTTTAGGAGTCCCTAATATAAGCCTCACTCTGTCGAGAAAACTCTCGTACCACCCCGGCCCCCTCAGCCCTTTCTCTAAGAGCAGCTTGAGTTTTTTGTTACCCTTGATCTCGGCCATTTCCTCCCAGAACTCGAAGTCTATTAATGTCCCCTCTAAGTCGAGGAGTGCTAGCTTCTTCAATCGCGCGACCCTGAGGGGTTCTGGTGTTCCCGATATACCTCTTTGGTCACGCTCGTGTCTCTTACAGCTCACTCATAAAGCTACACTAGGCAGTTTATTATCCTCCTCAGTTCTCGCTTCGATCCCGGGTAGCATGCCGCAAAGGTTTCGCCTTGCCCCTCGAGCGGACAAGATAATTAAAGAGATAAAGTTCGGAATACTCTCGCCGGACGAAATAAGGAAGATGGCTGTAGTCGCCGTTGTAACCGACCAAGCGTATGATGAGGCCGGCATGCCAGTCGAAGGAGGTATAATGGATCCGCGTATGGGAGTTACCAGCCCCGGTCAGAGGTGCCCCACGTGCGGCAACACGCTTCACGACTGTCCCGGCCACTTCGGATATATAGAGTTGGTAAAGCCTGTCATACATTACGAGTTCGTACCCCACATTTACGATGCCCTTCGTGCCACATGTAGGGTTTGTGGCAGGGTAAAGCTTCCCGACGAGGAAATAGATAAGTTCTTGCGATTGTATGAAAAGCTGGAAAACAAGTGGCCTCTGTTGGCTAAGAGGGTAACGGCATTCGTCAGGAAGAAGGCGGCCAAGGTCATGGAGTGTCCCCACTGCGGTGCTAAGCAGTACAAGATCAAGCTCGAGAAACCTTACAGCTTCATTGAGGAGAGGATACCCAGGCTCCACTACTTGAATCCCGAGGAGGTGAGGAACAGGCTTGAGAACATACCAGATAACGACGCCAAGGTTCTCGGCTTCGACCCTAAGGAGGCCAGGCCGGAGTGGACAGTCCTAACAGTGCTGCCCGTGCCGCCCGTCACCGTCAGGCCCTCGATCGTGCTCGAAACTGGAATGAGGTCCGAAGACGACCTGACTCACAAGCTGGCAGACATAGTTAGGACGAATAACAAATTGAGAGAAAACATAGAGAGCGGCGCGTCCGAGGCAATGATAGAGAACTTATGGGGACTGTTACAGTATCACGTAGCCACGTTCTTCGACAACGAGATCCCCGGCATCCCGCCCGCTAAGCACAGATCCGGCAAGCCCTTGAGGACCTTGGCTCAGAGGCTAAAGGGCAAGGAGGGCAGGTTCCGTTCCAACCTCTCGGGCAAGAGGGTCGACTTCTCTGCGAGAACCGTCATTAGCCCCGACCCCAACATATCCATAAACGAGGTCGGGGTCCCGATAGAGGTAGCCAAGACTCTGACTGTCCCAGTCAAGGTAACGCCGTGGAATATAGAAGAGATGAGGAAGCTGGTCATCAATGGTCCTAACAAGTGGCCCGGTGCTAACTACGTGATATTAAAGGACGGACGCAGAATAGACTTGAGGTACGCCAAGGACCGCAAAATAATAGCGGAGAGCTTACAGCCGGGGTGCACCGTCGAGAGACACTTGCAAGACGGGGACGTGGTGCTGTTCAACAGGCAGCCGTCCCTCCACAGGATGAGCATAATGGCTCACCTAGTTAGAGTACTGCCCGGTAAGACCTTCCGCCTCTGTCCTCTTGTCTGCCCTCCTTACAACGCAGACTTCGACGGCGACGAGATGAACTTACACGTGCCACAGAGCGAAGAAGCGAGGGCGGAAGCGCTAGAACTGATGTTGGTCGAGAAACACATACTGAGCCCCAGATACGGCGGCCCGATAATTGGGGGTCTCCAAGACTACATCTCTGGAGCATACTTGTTAACTACGGTCGCCACGCTGTTGGACAGAAGCGACGTGCAAGAACTCTTGGGAGTGACCGGCTACGAAGGGGAGCTCCCGGAGCCCGCGGTCTTGAGTCCCAAGACCGTGTGGACCGGCAAACAACTGTTCTCAGTGTTCTTGCCTAAGGACTTTAACTACTCCGGGAAGGCTAACATATCTACCGGCGAGCTCAAGTGCGACGATGAGTACTGCTTCTACGACTCGTTCGTAGTAGTTAGGGACGGCGAGCTAGTTGAAGGGGTGTTGGACAAGAAGTCCATAGGCCACGAACAGCCCAAGAGCTTGATGCACTGGATAGTCTACGAGTACGGTCCAGAGAAGGGTAGAGAGATATATGACAGGGCGTTTAAGATGTTCTTGAGGTTCATAGAGAAGAGGGGCTTTACTACAAGGTATGACGACGTGAGGCTACCTCCTGAAGCCAAAAAGGAGATAGAGGAGGTATTGAAGGAGGCCTACGAGGAGGTCGAGAAACTAATAGAGGACTTTAAGAACGGGTTGTTGGAACCCTTGCCGGGAAGGACCCCGGAGGAGACGTTAGAGCTAATGATAATGGACGTGTTGGCCAAGGCTAGGGACAAGGCCGGCGAGATCGCAGCCAAGTACTTGAGCCCGCTAAACAATGCCGTAATAATGGCTAAGGCCGGTGCGAGGGGGAACATACTGAACTTAACGCAGATGGCGGCGCTGCTCGGCCAGCAATCGGTCAGAGGAGAGAGGATCAAGAGAGGCTACCGCAAGAGGACCTTACCCCACTTCGAGTGGGGCGACATAAGTCCCGACGCCAGAGGGTTCGTGAAGCATTCGTTCTACGAGGGCTTGACCCCAACAGAGGTGTTCTTCCACGCGGCAGGAGGGAGGGAAGGCTTGGTTGACACGGCCGTTAGGACGAGCCAGTCCGGCTACATGCAGAGGAGGTTGATAAATGCCTTACAGGACTTGAAGGTCGATTATGACGGCACAGTGAAGGACGCTTGGGGTGCGCTATATCAAAGCGTCTACGGAGACGACGGCGTAGACCCGACGAAGAGCGCGCATGGGGAGTCCGTCGACGTTAAACACGTCATTGAAAAAGTTACGAAGGTGAGACTATGAGCGGAGCGGCGGCCAAGCTCGAATATGCGTTCAAGCTTATAGACGAGTGGGAGAGGAGGCTGTACGAAGAATACAACATAAAGTCTAAGCCGAAGTTCATTGACGATTTGAGGAGGAACGTTGAGAAGTTAATAGATGTAAAGCCAGAGGTCAGCGAGGAAGAGCTGAAGAAAGTAGTGGACCTGACGTTTAGATACTTCTTGAGGGCCCAAGTGGAGCCCGGAGAGGCCGTAGGCACGGTGGCCGCCCAGTCCATAGGCGAGCCCTCCACACAAATGACGCTGAGGACGTTCCACTATGCAGGCGTAAAGGAGTTAAACGTTACTCTGGGCCTCCCCAGGCTAATAGAGATAGTTGACGCGCGTCGCACCCCCAGCACCCCCACCATGACTATCTACTTAGACGAAGATTACAGACACGATAAAGAGAAGGCACTCGAGGTAGCTAGAAAGATAGAAATGACTAAGGTAGAGAATGTGGCTTCCAGCGTTGAGATTGATTGGTTCGAGACCGCCATAATACTTCGTCTGGATCCAGAGATGATGGAAGACAAAGGAATAACGAGAGACGACGTCATTAAAGCGATAAACAGGTTAAGGATAAAAGGAAAGGCCGAACCCGACCCCGACGACGAGTATGCCGTTATCGTGAAGCTCGACCCCGAGGCATATACCTCCATAGGCGAGTTGCAGAAGGTGAGAGACAAAGTCTTGTCGGCAAAGATCAAGGGCATTAAAGGGATAAACAGGGTGATCGTCCAGCAGAGAGAAGACGAGTACGTCCTAATCGCCGACGGTTCTAACTTAGCGCAAGTGTTAGAGGTGGACGGCGTCGACCCTACGAGGACGATAAGTGACAGCATTAAGGAGATAGAGGAGGTGTTGGGTATAGAGGCAGCCAGACAAGCTATAATCAACGAGATACTCGACGTGCTGGAGGATCAAGGTCTGGACGTGGACAGGAGACACGTAATGCTGCTGGCCGACGCGATGACGTGGAGCGGCGAGGTCAGGCAAGTGGGGAGGCACGGCATAGCCGGCACCAAGCCCAGCGTCCTAGCTAGGGCGGCTTTCGAGGTTACTGTGAAGCAGCTAGTGGACGCGGCCGTGGAGGGGGAGGTGGACGAACTGAAGGGGGTTACCGAGAACATAATAATCGGTCAGCCGATACCGTTGGGCACCGGAATGGTGTTATTGGCGATGAATCCGCAAGAGTTCGTAAGGAGAGTTAAAAAGAGTAGTGAAGAGCGTCAAGGGGGTGAATGACCGTGACTGCGATAGAGGCCGAGTTGAAGACTGCCTTGAGAACCGGGAAGGTAGTCTTGGGGGCTAAACAAACTATAAGGCTATTGAAGACCGGGAAGGCGAAAGCAGCAATAGTCTCTGCCGGAGCCCCGCCGATAGTTAGGAGAGACATACTATACTACGCCAAGCTTAGTAACATACCAGTGTACATATATCCGGGGAGCAGTAAGGATTTAGGCACTCTATGCGCAAAACCCTTTGTAGTGAGTGCGCTCGCGGTCTTGGATGAAGGCGATTCTAAAATAGTGGATGCAATAAAAGCTGAGAGCAGGGTTGAGTGAGATGCCGGAGATAGTCCTTACCCCGGAGGAGTTTAGGTACATGCAAACATTCGCCACCTTGACTGGCGTAACGCCCGTCGACTGTATAGTGGATCCCACCTTCGATAGAATAATCTTCTTGGTGAAACCAGAGGACGTGGGGAGGGCGATAGGCAAGAGAGGCTTTATGGTTAGGAAACTGAAAGAGATCTTAAAGAAGCAGATAGAGATAGTCCCCTACAGCGACAACATAGAGGAGATGGTGAAGAACAGCTTGGCCCCCGCCAGAGTGGTGGGCGTTAGGGTGAGTAAGACATCAAAAGGGAAGGTCGTATATGCCAGGGTAAACCCTAAGGATAAGGGAGTAGCCATTGGTAGGGAGGGTCGTAACGTCGCCAAGGCCCGTTTAATCCTTAAAAGACACTTCGATGTGGACTCGCTCGTGGTGGTCTGAGGGGTGATGCGCGGTGCCAGGTAAGAAGGCCCCCAACGGGCTGTTCGCCGCCAGGAAGCTGGAGAGGAAGAGGCTTAAGTTCAGATGGAGTCAAAGGGAATTTAAGAGGAGGATGTTGAAGCTCAAGGAGAAGTACGACCCATTGGAAGGAGCCCCGATGGCGCGAGGAATAGTCCTCGAAAAGGTCGGCGTGGAAGCGCGTAAGCCCAACTCAGCAGTGAGGAAGTGCGTTAGGGTGCAGTTAGTCAAGAACGGGAAAGTTGTGACGGCCTTCGTCCCCGGGGACGGCGGCCTCAACGTTATATCCGAGCACGACGAAGTGGTCATAGTCGGCATAGGCGGTCCCAGAGGGAGGTCGATGGGTGACATCCCGGGAGTCAGGTACAAAGTCGTGCTTGTGAACGGAGTGTCCTTAGATGCAATACTCAGGGGCAAAAAACAGAAGCCCGTTAGGTGAAGGGGTTCAGTACTATCAGTCTTCGTAGTCCCCAGCCTCCCCGTACTCTCCCTCCAACAGTTTTTCGTCGACGTATATGGGCTTGTCCGTCACTAAAGCCAAGTATATAGCGTGACTAGGTATCATAGGTATTGATAACTTTACCGAGCCTAGGTTCAAGAACAGTTTCGCCGTATAAAGGCCGCTGTCCTCGTCTATCTCGTCTATCACTACCTTCTCTATCACATTCTTGAAGTTCTCTATCACGTTTTCGAAGTACGGTAATATATCGAAGAGCGAGTTCCTCGTGCTCCGGGGGACGTGGTTGAAGCCCTCTTTCAAGTTCTTGATAGCGTACACTACCTCTATTGGAACGTAGTACAAGCGGAAGGTTCTCGAGTCCTCTAGCCTACAAACTATAACTGTGATTGGCGTTAAGTGGGCGCTTTGGTACACCTCTTCTATCCTAGCGTCGACGTCGACGACCCTAACTAGCCTGCCCTCCAAGCGGCTTTCACCCTCCGTCTGCCTCGGTGTTGGACTCAAAGCCTTAAAACGTGGGAGCGCGAAGCGATGACGGGTCACGAAGGCATGGAGAGGGAAACTATAAGTCCCTTGGAGCCTAAGCTGTTCGGCAAGTGGGACTACGATGGCGTAGAAATAAGGGACCCCAGCCTTAAGAAGTACATATGCTTGAAGCCCGTGTGGACCCCGTACACCGCGGGCAGACACGAGAAGAGGAGGTTTGGAAAGGCCGAGGTCCCTATAGTGGAGAGATTGATAAACAAGCTCATGAGGCCTGGGAAGAACATGGGTAAGAAGGCCAAGCTTTACAGCGTGGTAGAGAGGGCCTTCGACCTGATATACTTGATGACGGGTCAGAACCCCTTACAAGTGCTCGTGAGAGCCATAGAGAACTCAGCTCCAAGGGAGGAAACTACGAGGATAATGTACGGCGGTATAGTCTACCACGTGGCCGTGGACGTGAGCCCTCAGAGGAGGGTAGACTTGGCCCTGAGGTTCTTGACGGAAGGCGCCAGGATGAAGGCGTTCAAGAGCCAGAAGCCGTTAGAGGAGACCTTAGCAGAGGAGATAGTCGCTGCGGCTAACGACGATCCTAAGAGCTACGCCATACAGAAGAAGGAAGAAATTGAGAGGATAGCTCTATCCTCGCGCTGACCTTCGATCCTCCTTTCCTTCTCCAGCTATTTATTCCGCGCGGGCGACTACACTGTGACGGGTGACCAGTGCTGACTGCGGACTTCGACGACATCCTCGACGACGTCTTTGAACGTGTGACGAGCTCAAGGATATTCAAGAACAGGGACGTGCTGCTGCCCGATTACTTACCTAACAAGCTTCCCCACAGGGAAGAGCAGATAAGGAAGGTAGCCAGCGTCCTCGCACAAGCGCTTAAGGGTTACAAGCCCAATAACTTGTTCATATACGGCCTTACGGGCACCGGTAAGACGGCTGTCGTAAAGCTCGTCGTTAAGAAACTTAGTGAAAAGGCCGTCGAGAAGGGGGTTAAGTTGAAAATAACTTTCATCAACACCAAGAGGGACGACACACCTTACAGAGTGTTGGCGAGGATGTTGGAGGATATAGGAATAAGGGTACCCCCCACGGGAGTGGCGACGGCCGAACTCTACTCGAGGTTTAAGAAGTTCTTGGACAAAAAGGGAACTTTAATGATACTAGTGTTGGACGAGATAGACTACCACGTGAAGAAGTACGGTGACGACTTGCTCTATAAGTTAACCAGAATAAACGAGGAGCTCCAGAGGTCCAAGATGTCGTTAGTGGGTATAACTAATGACGTGAACTTCACTAGTTGGCTCGATCCAAGGGTGAAGTCTTCCCTAGGTGAGGAGGAGCTCGTGTTCCCCCCTTACACAGCCGAGCAGTTGAGGGACATATTGAAGGATAGGGCGGAGATGGCGTTCGTGGAAGGTGTGCTCGGAGAAGGCGTGATCGAGCTTTGTGCTGCGTTGGCTGCGAGGGAGAACGGGGACGCGAGGAAGGCTCTCGACCTATTGAGGATCTCCGGCGAAATAGCGGAGAGGAGCGGGTCCTCGAAGGTTACCGTGGAACACGTCAAGAGGGCTTGGGAGCAGATGGAGAAGGACCGAGTGGTGGAGATAGTGAAGAGCTTGCCGTTGCACAGTAAGTTAATACTTTATTCTATACTCCTCTTGACCAAGGACGGGAGGACCACCTATACTGGCGAAGTCTACCGCAAGTACAAGGAGCTAACTGCCGAGCTCGGGATAGAGACCTTGACGCTGAGGAGGGTCGGAGACCTCATCTCCGAGTTAGACATGTTGGGCCTCATCTCAACCGAGATCGTGAGTAGGGGAAGGAGGGGCCTCACCCGGGTAATAAGCTTGGAGAGCGATCCCGAGGCTATAAGAAAGGGGCTGCTCGTAGACCCCACGGTGGCGGAGGTCGCCGGTTAGCTTCGACGACGGTCGTCCCTCCGCGGTCTGTCCGGTCGTCGCGCTCCAGACCGCCCTCTGGCCCCCCGAGGTCGTGAGGCTTCAAGTGCACGCCTTCAAGAAGGACCCGGGCGACGTGACTGGAGCGCTATCGCCCTTGGCCGAGGGCGACGTTGTTATAATAGATAGCATAACTATCTGTGGCCTGGGTTACGTCGACCCCTCGAAGTTCGAGAGAGCTATAGTGGTGAGCAAGTTCGTGCCGCGCGTGATCAAGGCCGTGCCTGTGGCCAAGAGGCTTTATGGCGACGACCGTTTCGAGGAAGTCGTGAAAGAGTACTTGAAGAGGGTCAAGTGCTTCAAGAGAGGTCCTTACAGGCTCTGCGTCGCACCTTACGGGATGGACCACCGAGATGCCTTGAGGTTGGTTGAGGAGAGGAGCGTAAGGAGGGGGATGCCGGAAGAGGTGATCTTAGCTCACGAGCTCGCCTCCGCCGCGGGCCTCTGGCTCACACGAGCCCCTTCTCGACGAGGAAGTTAGACAAGTACTCACTCACGTCTATCACTTTAGTTATTGTAGGATAGTCGCTCGCTAGCGTATTAGCTGTTATGACCCTCTCCACGCCGGCCTCTCGGAGCTTGCTCTCCGCGTCACCTATCATTAGCGCGTGCGCGACGAGCGCGAGGACCCTCTTGGCCCCGGCCTTCTTGAGGTTTTTGGCTGCCAGCGCGAGTGTGGAACCCGTGGAAACCATGTCGTCCACTATTATCACAGTCTTGCCCTCTGCGCTTATTTCCTTAGGTCTTATGGTCACTTCGCCCGTCACCCTGTCCCTCTGCTTCTCCAAGTAATCCCAAGGGGCCTTTAGGACGGAGGCGACGCTTTTGGCCCTCGCCGTCGCTCCCCTGTCCGGGGCCAGCACCAGCGGGTCCTCTACTTGGTCCTTTACCTTTTCGGCTAGGTAGGGTAGGACGCTCACGTTGAAAGCGCCCCCGCCGAACTCGCTCAAGGAATACTCCTTGTGTATGTCAACAACGATCAAGTAGTCCAAGTCCATGTTGGAGAGCGTCCTGAGTAAAGTCTTTATAGAGACGGGCTCCCCCTCCCTAAACCTCCTGTCTTGCCTCGCGTAGGGCATATATGGCATGAGTAAGGTAACGCTCTCCGCGCCCAAGTCCTTGAGGGTGTCTATGGTCAGTAGGGCCTCTATGATCCTGTCGTTCTGGTTCGGAAAGCCCGTATGTACGACCAACACGTCCTCTCCCGAGACCGGTATCGGTATGCGCACGTAGCTCTCTCCGTCAGGGAACTTCTTCCTCTCTATGAAGTGTGTCTCCGCGTTTAAGGATGACACCAAACCGTCGCACAACCCCTTAGGCGGGGTTAGGCATAGCACCTTACCCACTGCCGTCTCCCGAGATCTGAGACGAGGGGGAGCCTATAGAGAAATAGGGAAGCGAAGCAAACAAACCACGTCGCCGAAGGGCCTCAGCCTCTCCCAAGCTTCGGTGCCCCTCGGCACTATTATCACGTCTGCTCCCTTCTTCTCGGCTAACTCCACCAGCGCTACGGCACTCTCCCCTAGGTCGGGGGAGTGCAAGAGGTCGTCCGATATTACGAGGACCTTTACCGCGTTAGCTTGGGCGGCCGTAGCACAGTCGTCGATCCCGTAGAGCGCGTAACCGTCGCCCTTAGCCACGTGCTTTATGAACTCCTCGAGGGCCTCCAGAGCCCTAATGCTCTCCAACTCCTTCGCGACGCCCCTCAAGGAACCCTTCCTTATGGCCTCCAAGACGCCCGCCCTCCCTCCAGAGGAAGCACTGTCCACCTTGACTTTGAAGCCATACTCGGACAAGCGTGGAGCTAGCTTGTCCTTCAAGAAACCTGGACCCACCACCACCACGTGGTCGAGGTTTCTAGACTTCAGTTCCTCCGAAACTCTCTTAGCCAGCTCGTTTATCCTCCTCTCGGTTGCGGCCTCGCGCCCCTCGTCGTCTTTCCCCGGGAGCCGGAGGGACCCCTCGAATACCCACTCTATCCCTTGTCCCCTAACTACGGCCAAGGAATACTCGTCGTAGTCTACGGCGAGGACCGGAACTTGCGGCTTCCTTTCCTCCCCCTTTTTCAGCCTATCCAACAGCTGGGCTAGCCCCCTCTCCCTGATTATTGTGATCTCCTTTCCCGGGTAGACCTTTATGGCGTGGTGGGAGCCTATTAGGCCGAACTTGTCTGGACCCTCTACGACCACTCCTTTAACCCTCAAGACGTTGCTGAACGCTTGGAACTCCGAGCCCGTGACCTTTATTGTGAGCGTCATAGGTATCTTTTCTTTGCCGGAGCTCCCCGCGACGCTCCTAGCAGTCCTCGCCCTGAGTAAGTCTCCTGGCCGCAAGGCGCTGTGCAAGATCCATATGTCCTCCTCGTCTTCCACTCTTACCTTGACCTCTCCTTTGGACTCGTTGACCTCTAGGACTCGCACCTTGGGCCCCGAAGGGGCTTCTGGGGAGAGTTAATTCGTTGGGGGAGGGGGGGTGCTGCGTTTGGGTCAGTGGTTAAGGTCTTTGGTGGGGCCGCCGCCGGGATTTGAACCCGGGACCTCGGGATCTCCGCGGCCTCAGCCGGGCCTCCACAGTCCCGCGCTCTAACCAGCTGAGCTACGGCGGCCAGCTTCCGGGCGGCGCCCCATCATCTCGAGGGCTCAGAAGGTTTAAAAAGTTGGAGCAACCCTCCCCGCCGAGATCTGCTTCGAGGGTTTTGGGAGACACAACTTCCCTTACCCTCTGTGGAGCACCGGGTAGAGCTCCACCACGTCTCCCTCCTCCAAGCTTTCGTCGAGTAATGCCGACCTCTCCACTCCGTTTACGAACACTAGTAATATCGCCTTAGGTTCGCCAGACTCGTTTATGTACCTCTCCAAGTTGAAGATCTTTCGCGCGCAGAGCAACAACTCCTTCAAGTTTTTGGCATTCAGCTTTGCCGTCCGCCCGTCCCAAAGCCTCAGCTCCACCAAAGCTCCGGAAGCCTCGTCAGCTCGCCTCGTTCAAGCTTTAACGCATCTCATGAGATTTCCTTCCTGATAGACTGATGGGAGGACAAGCTCTCAGAACCTCTTTAGTATCATCTAGTAATCATCTCAAACGCCGCGTTAAAGCGACGTCGTGGCGAAATTGGGCGTCAAGAGTTAGGCAAGGAGGGCGCTTAGGTACAAAACCTCACAGACGTCAGTGTCTTAGAACTGCGCGATTTTCTCGAGGATAAGGGCCTTGAAGGAAGCTAAACGACGCACTCGCGTTTGTCATAAACGATGAAGACCAAAGGCAGATTAGGTGTCAGAAGGTAGAACGTTACGAGGTTTCGTCCTTGCCGGAAGAACAGAAGACCGTATTACCTATTAGCAAGGGTGTGGTTCCTACCGGAAAGCTGCACGAGATGAGGAGAAGGGCCCTCGAGGACCCGGAGGGCTTTTGGTCGGAGATAGCTTCGGAGCTCTATTGGAAGAAGGGTTGGGACAAGGTAATTGAGGGAGAGCCTCCCTACTTCAAGTGGTTCGTAGGCGGGAAGACCAACATATCCTATAACGCCTTGGATAGGCACGTAAAGACTTGGAGAAGGAACAAGGCAGCTATAATTTGGGAGGGCGAGCCGGGCGAGACCAGAGTTATGACCTACTATCAGCTCTGGAAGGAGGTAAACCGTTTCGCCAACGTTTTGAGAGACTTAGGCGTTAGGAAGGGTGACAGAGTGACTATTTACATGCCTATGGTCCCCGAAGCAGTAGTGGCTATGCTGGCGACGGTGAGGCTTGGCGCTATCCACAGCGTGGTCTTCTCCGGCTTCTCCGCTAAGGGGCTGGCGGAGAGGATAAACGACGCACAAGCTAAGGTCGTGATAACCGCCGACGGTATGTGGAGGAGGGGGAAGAAGCTCATACTCAAGGATATAGTTGATAAAGCGCTCGAGGAAACGCCTTCTATCGAGAGCGTAGTGGTATACAAGAGGTTGGGTGAGGAAATCAACATGGTCGAGGGCAGGGACTACTGGTGGGATGACCTCGTCGAGGGGGTGTACGACTACGCGGAGCCGGAGTGGGTAGAGAGCGAACACCCCTCGTTCATCCTTTACACTTCCGGCACCACGGGCAAGCCAAAGGGGATAATCCACGACACCGGGGGCTATATGGTAGGGGTCTACGCTACTATGAAGTGGGTGTTCGACGTAAGGGACGAGGACTTACACTGGTGTACAGCGGACATAGGCTGGATCACCGGCCACTCCTACGTAGTTTATGGCCCCCTGCTACACGGGGCGACCACCCTCATGTACGAGGGGGCGCCGGACTACCCGAAGCCGGACCGCTGGTGGAGCATAATTGAGAAGTACGGCGTGACCACATTCTACACGGCTCCTACGGCTATAAGAATGTTCATGAGGTATGGGGAGAAGTGGGTGGAGAAACACGACTTGAGTACGTTGAGAATACTGGGCAGCGTCGGTGAGCCGATAAACCCGGAGGCTTGGTGGTGGTACTTCAAGCACGTAGGCAAGGGCAAGTGCCCCATAGTGGACACTTGGTGGCAGACCGAGACCGGCCACATAATGATAAGTCCCGCTCCCGGGATAGAGCTGGTGCCGCTGAAGCCCGGGAGCGCCACCTTCCCCTTGCCTGGGGTGGACGCAGAAGTGGTGGACGACAACGGCAATCCCGCTCCTCCCGGAACGAAGGGTTACTTGGTCATAAGGAAACCGTGGCCCGGCATGTTACACGGGATCTGGGGCGACCCAGAGAGGTACGTGAAGACCTACTGGAGCAAGTTCCCCGGCTGGTACTTCACGGGAGACTACGCCATGAAGGACGACGACGGCTACTTCTGGATATTGGGTAGGGCGGACGACGTGATCAAGGTAGCCGGCCACAGGCTCGGTACGCTAGAGATAGAGAGCGCGTTCGTCGCTCACCCAGCGGTGGCGGAGGCCGCGGTGGTGGGCAAACCTCACCCGGTCAAGGGTGAAGGCATAGTAGCCTTTGTGGTCTTGAAAGAGGGTCGTCAGCCAAGCGACGAGTTGAGGGAAGAGTTGAGGAAATGGATAAGGGAGACCATAGGACCCGTAGCGACGCCGGACGAGATACACTTCGTCACTAAGCTACCCAAGACGAGGAGTGGAAAGATAATGAGGAGGGTACTGAGGGCCGTAATAAGTGGTCAGCCGTTGGGAGATCTGAGCACCTTAGAGGATGAAGCTTCCGTGGACGAGGTAAAGAGGGCCGTTGAAGAACTGAAGAGAGACTTGGGGATATAACAACCACCCCTTTACGATGTTCTATGATGTTCCCGATATTTCAAAAATAGGTGGTCGCTCTGAGAGTTTACCAACCCAAGACCCCGCCTATGTCCGCGGCCTCTTCTGCCTCGCTGACACATTGGACTGCGAGGGCCCCAACTTTGTCGCTGAGCCAGTTCCTAACATAATCCAACTTGTTCTCTTCTACAACGTACATGTCGCTCAGGACGTTCTCACCACACTTGCCGAAGAAGCGGGCCTCTACCATGTTGCCTCTCTTTCCAAAAGTAACTTCTATGTTAATCTCGTACTTTCCGGGCTTGAGTCTCCTGGTCTCGCCGCCCGCGCTTATCTGACCCTCCTCGGTCACTTCGAAAGCTACTTTCATTGAGAGGGAGCCCTCGCCCTCTTGTACTTCAACTTGTGGCTCGCTTATGAAACTCCCCAAGGTGTTTTCGATGCCCTTAAGGGCAGCCTTCTGGGCCGATCTCGCGCTTATCACGACGCCCTCCCAGCCCCGAAAGGCCGTGGGGGTGTAATAGGCCTCCGTCCCGTGACCCGCTCCTCACCCTTCGGCCAAGTACGCGGTCCTCATCGGCCCAAGGGAGCTTCTTCTACTAGTAGACTCGCCATGTCTTCCAGAGGGGGTAGCTCGACTACCCCCAGCTCCGGGTCGGCGGCGTAGGGGACGGCCTTTCCGAGGTCCAGCTCCCTCAATATGGGGGACAAGTAGGCCTCTCTGTTCGGGGTCACGCTGGTCCCAGACTGGTAGAGGCCCACTGCGGGCAACACTATGACCGTGCCCCTCTGTGAGGGCACCTTTAGGTAACACGGGAACTTCGCCGTAGCGCCCACCGGGTCCCTAAGAGCGACGCTCGGGTGCTCGTGACCGATGACAGTCACTTCGCCAAGTTCTACTACCTTGTGGCCGTGTACCACTTTCACTCCTCCGTCCAGGTCGAGCTCGTCTACTACCTCAAACCCGGCGTCCTCAACTATCATCTTAATGAAGTTGTCGTGGTTCCCCCTAACTAGTATCAGTTCCACCCCTCTTCTCTGGGCCGCGGCCAAGAAGGTCTCCACGTCCCTCCTCTCCATCTTGCCTAGTCTGCCGAATTGGTGTTTCAAGTCGCCCGCCACGACGACCTTACCGGCCACTCTGGAGACGCTGTCCAAGACCTCCAGCGCCCTCTTCAGTTGGGCCGGGGGGAGGAAGATCCCCTTTCTACCCATCTCCTCCTCGAAGCCCAAGTGGAGGTCAGCTATTATGGCGTAACCCTTGTACAGCAGTGCGCCATGGGGGGTGGCGTAGAGCCCTCGCTCTAGCTCTACGACTTCCACTCGGGACCCCAGAGCCTAGGGGCTTAGGGGTTAATACCTAGGGGAGCGCCTCAGCTCGCCCTTTCCGGTTATCCAGTACTCACCGTCGGTCCGCACCTCTCTCTTCCATATCGGGGGTTCATGCTTCAGCCTCTCTAGGATTTCTCTGGCGGCTCTGAACGCGCTTTCCCTATCCTCCCCACTAACCGCTATTATCAAAGTCTTTTGACCGACCTTGCGAGGACCCAAGAACTGTACGACCCTGGCGTCTAACGCTCCCCACCTCTTCAGCTCCTCGTCCACTATCTTTTCCATAAACTCCTTGACGTTCGAATGGGCTTCGTAAATCAGTTCCAGTACCTTTGATTCCTTAGATTTTACGGTCCCGACGAATATCACTGTAGCCCCCGACTCGGGGGCGGACAAGTCCTCCATTAGGGCGTCCAAGCTCCAGTCATCCTCCTCCGTCAGCACGACCCTCCCCCCTCCCCCGGCCGCGGGGGGAACTAGTTCGTACTCTCCTTCGCTCAAGGTTTCCTCGTCCTCAACAAACCCTCCGTCCCTCAAGACCACGGGCTCTGGGTACCCTTCTGGCAACAGCTCAAGTACCCTCTTCTTGAGGTCTGATACCTTAGAGCCTTCTGGAAGTTCCAACTCCACTACCTCTCCTAGCACGTCCTTGTACATAGCGTATAACTTCAACCTAACCTTCAACGTGTGCCTCCGTCTTCACCCCGCGTTCGCGGAATTTGAGAGCAACGCCCTCTGCGCCCAAGTTTATATAAATGGAAGGGGTAGTTGCTAGGGGTCCCACGACATGTACTACCGTACACGAGAAGCTAGGCTGGAATTTCTAAGGAAAGTTAAGGAGGAGGCGATAGACTTCCCCGACTACGAAGTAATAGACTCGCCGTCACCCGAGCTTTACAAGTTCATTTTCCCTTTCAAGGAAGTGCCTCGCGTCTTCTTCGACGGCATAATACTTCCTACCGAGCTCCCTTCGGAGATCTGGATAACCGACACGACGTTTAGGGACGGTCAGCAAGCTCGAGAGCCCTATACAGTTGAGCAGATCGTTCGCTTGTACAAATACTTGCACGACCTCGGGGGCCCCCTAGGGAAGATAAAAACTACCGAGTTCTTCTTATACACCGAGAAGGACAAGGAAGCAGTCAGGAGGGTAAAGGAGCTGGGTTATAGGTATCCCATACCCACCGGGTGGATTAGAGCAAAGAAAGAAGAGCTCAGTTTGGTAAAGGAGGCCGGCCTAGAGGAGACCGGTATACTGGCATCTATAAGCGACTACCACATCTACTTCAAGTTCAAGGCTTCCAGGGGCAAAGTCATAGAGAAGTACTTGAACGTCGTGGAGGAAGCACTTAAAATGGACATCGTACCAAGAGTGCACTTGGAAGACATAACTAGGGCCAACATATTCGAGGTAGTAGTACCATTCGTCCGTAAGTTAATGAAGTTGAGCGAGAGGTACGGCCTCCCCGTGAAGGTCAGGTACCCCGATACGCTGGGCGTCGGCCTCCCCATAGTTGAGGCGACGTTGCCCCGGAGCATTCCCAAGCTGACTTGGGTCCTCCGCCACGTCTGTGGCGTGCCCAGCGAGTGGCTGGAGTTCCACGGCCACAACGACTTCCACCTCGGGGTGGCCAACGCGATGAGCGCGTGGCTCTACGGTGCCGGGCTGAACAACGGAACCCTCTTGGGAATAGGCGAGAGGGCGGGGAACGTGCCCATAGAAGCCTTAGTCTTTGTTTACGCTCAGCTAAAGCACGGGTTTGACGGAATGAACACTAAGATAATAACCGAGGTGGCAAAATACTACCGCGAGGAGCTGGGCTACGAGGTCCCGCCCTACTATCCTATAGTCGGGAGGAACTTTGCCGTGACGAGGGCCGGGATACACGCGGACGGCCTCCTGAAGAACCCGGAGACCTACTTACCTTTCGACACGGAAGGCATCTTAGGAGTGAAGCCCGGAGTGGCCATAACCCCTTACGCGGGCTTGGCGGGCGTCGTCTATTGGATAAACAAGACGTTCGGATTGAGCGAAGGGGAGCAAGTGAGCAAGAAGGACCCAAGGGTACAAGCGATCTATAAGGACGTCATGAAGCAGTTCGAGCACGGCCGCCTTACGGCGCTGAGCGACGTCGAGATGTTGTCTCTGGTCGCCAAACACGCGCCAGAGCTAATCAAGAAGTACTGGGACAGACTCCCAGAGGACTTGAAGGCCAAGGCTGTGGTGTTGCTGGACCTCGCGGAGAGGAGATAAGACCCCTTGCCCACAGGAGCTGGGGTCTCTCGTGGGTCTGTTAGAGAAGCTCGAGTTCATCTTTTCAATAATTTTCGTAACATCGTTGATAGTCTTGGCCGTGGTCGCCGACGTTAACTATTTGGGGACCGAAGGGGCCTTGGGCCTGGCGACCTTGACGGCGGCCGTGGGAGGCACGGCGATAGCCCTCCACTACTTGAGCGCCGACAAACCTTAACGCTTTACCACGTCCAAGTAATCTTGTATGAACCCTTTCCTCACCATCTCTTCGTACGTCCTCCATATTCTCTTCACGTTAGTGAACTTAGTTTCGTAGCCTTTCTCCTCGAGGATCTCGTAAACTACGTCTACGAATTCTTGGGGCGAGGGTCCTTTGGAGAGGGCTTCCACGATAACCTTCATTAAGTCTTTCCTGGTCGGCCTTTTCTTGTTTATTCTTTTTGTCTTCTTCTCTTTCCCTATTTCCTCTAAGACCTCGCGGAGCACGTCCTCGGGGACCCAGTCCAGCTGCAAGTCGGCCCTAAGGAACGAAGTTTCGGCCCTTGATAAGCTCAAGTGTAAGAGACGCACTCCAGATAAATGGCATCTACACAAAAGGGGCGGATGAACTCTGCGAAGCATGTGTGCTGGTGAGCTTACATGAGGGGAGTTCGTCTGAAGGAAGTAAAGACCTTGAGGACTAAGTGCACCAAGTGTCCCCTTAGCAAGATCTGCTTAAAAAGGCGCGGGTGAAACTAGAGGCGGTGTAGTCGCCATAGCGGAAGAGGTCCTCGACAAAAGTTTATTTCTGCTTCATGAGGACGGCTATTCCGTTTACTTGGACGAGGTTCTGACCGAGGTCTACCAGCGTTGTGCGGAGAGGCCTAGCGACGCTACCTTGGAGGACTTAATTAAGACCCATACTAAATGCATAAGCGAGGTCTTGGGGATAAGGCCCGTAATAACTATGGTTGAGGATGAGGAGAAGGGAAAGACTATAATGATCGACGAGGGTGACGTTTACTTACTGGAGTGCAAAGATATAAGTGAAGAGCTGTTGGAAGACGTCGGACTCACCAACGAGCTACTGCTCTCCTTCGATGACACCTTGATGGACGAACTAGAGGACGCGGTGAAGGTCATCATGTGCACACTGAAGAAGAGGAGGTTGAAAGAGGAGGAGAAAAAAGAAATATCCGACTTTTGGGGTTTGAAATCAAACAATTTTTAGATCCTCGAGAGAAGGAGCTCTGACATCACGTCGAGCGGCAGTGCCCCGCAGCTCAGTACCCGCGCGTGAAAATCGTACAAGCTGAAAGAACTGCCCGCGTATTCCCGGTACAAGTCCCTTAACTCCTTCAACCTCATCTTCCCGTACGAGTAGGACAGTTGGTACCCGGGCGTTAAGGTATACCTCAGCGCCTCCGAGTAAGCGGAGGCCTCATCGAGCAGCGCTACATTTTTTAATTCTTTAATTGCCTCACCAAAATGCATTTTGCCCGTGCTTAAGCCCACATCCACGTAAACTCTGACCCACCTCCACAGCTCGTCTTTCTTCACTTGCCAAACGTAGCGCGGGTGCGCCTCGAAGCCTTGCTCTAACATCAACTCCTCTGTGTAGTGGGCCCAACCCTCCACGTAGTCGGCAGCCGAGGCCAAGTATCTATACTTGGAGGGTAAGTGGAAGCTCAGTTGAACGTGATGACCGGGATACGTCTCGTGGACCGCGGTGTTCAGCACGTCGAAGTAGTCCCTCTTCGCAGAGCCCGGAGTGACTAACAAGCGTCCCACATTGTAAGGAGAGAAAGCTTGGGGAGGGTCATACGCGGCGTAGGGGATTATTGGCCTAAGGGGCGCGGGCGTGTCAACTACTTCCAAGTCTTCGTCCGGCGCCAGAGGCAAGAGCTTCTTCTCAACGACAAAAGCTCTCGCCCTCTTCACGGCTTCAACGTAAGCGTCCTTGAGGTCACTAATTTCCTTGCCGTTTGGAGGATTTCCCAATTCTTCGGACAATTCCTTTACTTTTTTCCTAGCTAGGGTCTCTAGTTCGTCCATGCTAGCATTGATCCCCCTTATCTTCAAGAGCGTTGAAAACAAGTTCTCGCCCATTGGTTGGTATCCTTCATCTGCCTCCAGCTCCTCCAGCCACTTGTTGTACTCTTCTACAGACCTCTTGACGTCCTCTGGCGCATTCAGCTCCAACAAAAGTAGCTTGAGACCTAGGATTTCTGCCTTTGCTAGGTTAACCCACAGAGACTTGGGCTCTTCCAAAAGCTCCTTACTCTCTTCGAACAATTTGGGCAATGTATTTAATCTCTTCGTGAGTGCAGCCCTCTTGTGGTCTTCTGGTGCTGGCGAGAGTAGTATGGACAGTAAGAGTTCGGAGGCCAGTGAGGGAGCTACCGGGTAGTACCTCCAAGGCCTCCACTCGCCCTCCACTAACGCTTCCACTTTCAGCTGCCTGGCTACCTCTCTCTTGTCTACCTCCAGTTCTTCGTTTTCAGCGTTCCACTCCTCGAGCGTTGCGACTCCCTCCAAGATCCAGTCGACGAATTCTTCAATAGCATTCTTGCTGAGAGAGGGAACCTTGAAGTCGTACTCCCTAAGCCCCATTGCTGAGGCGTAGTGAGGGTTGTAACCAAACCATTTCTTTACAATTTCGTCAATCGGTTTCAAGGGACCTTACCGGAATTCCTTACATTTTGTACATTAATTAGAGCCACGGAACCTCTACCTCGTCCAACCTCCACCTCTGCTTCACGAAGGCCTCTTCAGGTTTAACGTTGAAGCCGTGCTTGAAGTAGAGTAACCCGGTCCACGCTATCATAGCTCCGTTGTCCCTTGCTAACTCGTAGGGGATGGGTTTGAAGGAAACCCCCCTATCCTCGCTCATAACGGCAACCTTCTGTCGGAGTTTCTTCGAGCCCGCCACGCCTCCTACTAGGACTACCTCCTTCAATTTGGAGTGGGCTAGAGCCCTCTCTCCCACCTCAACTACCATGTCGTAGGCCGTCTCCCAAAGTCCGTAACACACTTTCTTTTTATCCTCCCTTTTCCACGCCCTCAGAGCAGCGGTCAACAGGCCGGAGAACGAGAGGTCCACTCCTTGGACCGTGTAAGGGAGGTCCGCCGGCTCGTCGGCGCCCTCGGAACAGAGCTCCACCACGTGTACTCCGCCCCTAACGAAGGGGGGCCCTAATCCTACCTCCCGGGCGAATGTGTCCAACAAGTTGCCGAGGCCGATGTCCAAGGTCTCCCCGTACACTCTATATCTCTTTATAGCTGGCGCGGAGATCATAGTACTCCCCCCGGACACGTAGATTGCCACTGGCTTGGAGAAGCCGGTCACTGCCCTAGCTATCTCTATGTGGGCCAGCGAGTGGTTGACTGGCACGAGAGCCTTTTCGTAGAAGGCCGCGAGGGCTCTGGCCATCACGGCCCCGGTCCTCAAGCAAGGGCCCAACCCGGGCCCAGCGCTGTAGGCTACGGCGTCCAACTCCTCTGGCGAGATGCCGGCCACCTCCAAGGCTTTCTTCAAGAGCTTCGGTCCCCACTCCGCGTGGTGCCTAGCTGCCTCCCGAGGGTGAATTCCTCCCTCCTTCGGAACGTAGGTGTGCATTTCGTTCGCCAGTACCTCGGCTCTCTCGTTCACTATTCCAACTCCTATCGTATGGGCGGTGCTCTCTATGCCGAGGACGTACAAGGCGTCCTCCGGCTCACCTGAGTTGAGCCTCGAATAAACACTCCTCGTCCCCCAAGAGCTGGGACTTCAGCATTTTCAGTACGATCTTCGCATCCGAAGAACCAAAACGAACCTTGGGTGTTATCACACATGCCCTCTTCCCCGTTACGGACTCTATCATTCCAGTGAGCATGGATATCATAGTAATGCATGCCTTACCGTCCTTTTCCTCGTCGAACTTCAAAAGCGGACACTCCTTAGCTCGGATGAGTAGCGTGTCCCCATTCTGTTTGCATTCGGCTTTGATTCCGAAGGCCTTGCACGGCAGTGAGAGGACGCTAACTATCTCACTCAATTCTAAAAAGCCTTGAGATCTGAAACGTTCGATCATTCTCTTCGAGGCTTCCTTCATGATCTTATAAACGAGCTGCCTCGCGGCGGCCTCTCCGAACAAGTTCTTAGCCTCTTCGTAAACGAGACCGAAGACCACGCTCTCGAGGAACTCCATTCTAAGGTCTTGCAGGGAAGCTTCGTTAGACAAAGCGCGCATCCGTTTTACTCGCTGGTAACTCTCCACTAAAAGGTTGACTCGAGCTCATCCCAGCCCGGCCTTCTCTAGGAGTTCCTTGGCCTTCTCGTCTCCCTCGAGGGCCCTAAAGGTTAAGGCGGCCAGCGCCACCCTCGCGCCCAGCTCGCCGGACCTCACGACCTCCTTCAACCTCTCCGGAGACTTGAGGACCTCTACGTAGTTTCTGAAGAACTCTACGAAGAGCTCCGCCACGCTTTCGTCGCCCAAGTAACTGAAGGCCAGAGAGGCGACCTCGACCTTGCTCACGGCCAACGCCTTAGCCAACGCCTTCCAAGCCTTGGGTGTGGGGTAGGGCGTGAAGCGGCTCTCGAACTCCTTTGCCGCCTCCGGAGGAGGGAGGAAGGCGTCGTAACTCCTTATGTGCTTGCTCACCTCTTCTACAACTTCCCTTAAGCCCTCGTGCTTCACGCCCTCTCCGTGGTTGGGAGAGGTCACTTGGAGGAAGTAGTAAACTTCTTCTGCCCACTCAACCCCCTCGTCGTCCAGCTGTTCCTTCCATTCCCTTATTGTAGGAGCCCTCACCTTTATGTATTCCAAGTTACCGCTCGAGATGTATGAGGGTATTGAAGTCACCTCCGCGTAGGAGGGGTCAGGGCCGCTGAGCACGCTCAGCTTTCCGAACTCATACATTCCTATCCTCTTAGTTATTAAGACGTCCAATACCTTCGACAAGGTGTTCCAAGGAAGCACGGTCGCGTTCTCGACGTGGAGCACTCCGGCCAATGATACCGAGAGAGCCGAGGCCCACTTAGGAGGAACCTTACTAAAGAAATTCTCCTTAACTACGTTCATACCCTCCAAGTCCTCCTTACTTAACTCCGGGCCCCGGAGTTCTACGTACACGAATTTGTTATTGTATTCATCTACGTTCAGTTGGTCCTTATACGTCATCACGCCTTCCTCCCACGTCTTTAATCCTTCCTTGGTAGGCACGAAAGCTCTAGTCATTATAATCTTTTCGTAGAAATCATTAACCTTCCCACTGTTAGTCGTGGATATTATCTTGTATAGGTTAGAACACGAGGAATCGTTGTCGCATTTGTCAGCCAATGAAAAGGATGTGGCAATGAACATAGTCTCTTCATCGACCTCCTCGAGGGCCTCGGCTATTAGTTGCTTGTTGCCCGTCGATATCACGTTGCTCAGAGAGACGTGCCTCTCTTTGAGTTCCTTCGAGCCCTCCTCGAAGAACCCCAAGAAGTCCTTCTCTACTATATCTTTAGCTACTGCCTTAACGAAAGTTAGGAAGGACCTCTTCACTACTTCAGACTTCCCTATCCTGGGCGGGCCGTAGAGGACCGGTATTGGCACCTCGACTCCAGCCGCGTACTTAAGGAAGTACGAGAACGACAAGTAGCTTTCGGCCTCTTTGGGCCCTAGCTCGAACACTTCGACCCTCTCCGTCAGTTCGCCCGACAGAGACGTTAAGGGTGGGGGAGGCTACGGCGCCGGGAAAAGGCCTTGGTCTGGGAAAGGAGAGAGAAGCCACTCTTGCAAGTGGCTCTGGACTTCACTACCATATCGAGCGCAATTTCCGTCGCAATCAAGGCTTTGAAGGCAGACATATTGGAGGCAGGAACGCCTTTGATAAAGTCTGAGGGCTCTAAGGCGATATCCGCAATAGCCGCGCTGGGCAAGCCCACGCTCGCGGACACCAAGACATGCGACACCGGGGCCCTGGAGGCCTCTATAGCTTTCGACGCCGGGGCTGACGCGATGACTGTAATGGCGTTCTCTGACGACTCGGTCATAAAGGAGGCCATCGAGGAGGCCGAGAGGAGGGGGAAGGTCGTGGTGGCCGACATGATGCATTTGGATGAGCCTGTGGAGAGAGCTAAGAGGCTGAAGGAACTCGGGGTGAGGGCAGTGGAGCTACACGTGGGGATATCGCAGCAAAGGGCCTACGGCGTCACAGCTGTCGAGTTGGCGGCGTTGGCCGAGAGGTTGAGGTCCTTGGGCCTCGTGGTCGCCGTGGCGGGAGGGATAACCCCTGAGACCGCGAGGGCCTTTTTGGGTAAGGCGGACGTGGTGGTGGTTGGGGGCTACATAACGAAGTCTCCTAACCCTGGAAAGGCGGTGGAGGAACTCTTGAGGGCTTTGGGAAGGTGAGCTCCTCACTTCTCAAAGATGGTGTATCCGCACTTGCCGCAGTGCCACCTGGGCACTGGCTTTAGGTGATGTGCCATGAAGCTGCCGCAGCGCGGACACCTCTTGTTTTTCGGCTTTATGGTTCCCTTCTCGTAATCCCACTCGTACAAGGTGTGGGGCTTCACCTGAGCGTGTTTGGGCACGGACTCATCACCTCTCACTGGGCTTGTGCTTCTTGAGCCTGTGAGCACTGCTCGTGGAGCTTCTTAACCTTTTTCGACTCTAGCTTCTGCAGCCTCTCATAGCTTTTGTACACGTGCACCCTGGCCCGCGTCCTGCCTATGCCGTATTCGCTCAAGAGCTTGGTTACGACCACTAGCTTCTTGTCAACCCCAAGCGTCTGGGCTACCTTTTCCTCCACCTCGCATCTCGACGGGGTCGACTTCGCCACGTGCACTAGTATCAAGTCCAGCTCTTCTCTCTCGGCTAGGGGGTTCCACCTTTTGTTGACTACTTGGAGCTCGAACTCGCTCAACGCCCCTCACCCCTCACAAGTACTCCTCCCTGAGCTCAACCTTCTGCCTCCTCTCTTCAACCTTCTTCAAGTGAGTTATATAACCGGCTATCTGATTCCTCAGCTTTTTGGAGTTTACTTCTATTATCTGACTCACCACCTTCTTATTGTGTTCGAAATCCCTGGTGAACAAGTCAGGATACATCTGGAGGAGCTTCCTCGCGGTCCTCTTAACTACGTTAATCCTCACTTTCCCCAATCTATCGCCACCCCGCGGTGGGCCAAGGACGATTTAATTTTGCTTTCCCGACGACGCCCACCAACGCCTCCGGCCCGCCTCTCTTGACTATTGTAGCGTACTTATTTTTCGACCTCTCCAAACCCAAAAGCTTAGAGTCCATCAAGAGCGCCGGCCACTCGGTACCTTTAACCAGTGCGACCTTCCACGGAAGCTTCAACGGCTTCTCGGCGTTCGAGGTAACCGCTCTCAGTAGCTCCCTAGCCGCCGCGTCGTCGAATGCTCCCTCGGCCCTCAGCTCGAATGCCCCGGCCTCCAAGTCCCTCCAAAGGTCAGGCTTGTTGAAGGCGCAGTTGTCGCTTCCCAGCAACAACCTCACCCCCACCTCTACTGCCTCCTTAACCTTCGGTCTCAAGCCGAACCAGCGGTTCGAGCGCGGGCAGACGACCAAGGAGACGTCATTTCTCTTCAACTCCTCTAGGTCCTCATACTCCAAAAAGCAGCCGTGAACTACGAAGTCGGCTCCCAAGTCGAGCGCCTTTTGGACGGGCTCCTTCCTCACCTCGGCCAAGTGGAGCCCCACGGGCTTTCCAGCGGCCTTGAAGGCCCTCGCGGCTCTCTCAGCGAGGTCAGGGCTGGGGAAGTCCGGCTCCGGCAAGCCAAGGCCGTGGGCGAGCTTCAAGACGACCTCTAAGTCTTCCTCCCTCTCGACCCTGCCAAAGGGCAAGTAGCCCTCCTCCCCGGCCTCTAAGGCCTCCCTCACCCCCTTCGCCCCTCCCTCGCGGAAGTCCGCGGTGGCGAAGGAGCCGATGGAACGCAGCGCCTCCATCCCAAGCCTTATCGCCTCTCTGACGTCCACGGTCTCCAGAGCCTTCCTCTTTAACCCCTTAGACGGGTCCACTATGTCGCTCAAACCCTCCTTCAACCAAGCCTCCGGGAAGAGGCAGTCCGCCAAGTGGGTGTGAGCGTTCACCAAGGCTGGCATGACTAGCAAGTCGGAAACCCTCTTGGACGTGGGGTACCAGTCTGTCAGCTCCCCGTCCTCCCAGACGAGCTCTACGTTCTCCACGAGCTCCAAATCTTCGCCGACCAGTGCGTATTTCGACCTAACTACGATCAATCTCAATACCTCCCTCGCCGCGTTTTGGGGAGGAGGGCCAGTGAGGAGCTGTCATGGGCGCCGAGGTGTGAGGACTCGGTTCTCGGCCGAGGCTACTTCCAGAACCTCTCTTTAGAGAGCTCTAGGGCTTTGAGCGCCGGCAGCTCCTTGCCTGCTAGGAAGCTCAACAAGGCGCCCCCTCCGGTGCTTATGTGGCCCACCTTGTCTTCCATACCAAGCTCCTTAATTATGGCAGTTAAGTGCCCCCCGCCGAATATGGTAAAGGTGCCGCTCTCCAATGCTAGCCTAACGAGCTCTCGGGTGCCCTCGCGGAAGCGGGGGTCCTCCATGACGCCCGCGGGCCCTCTCATCACGATTATCTTTGCGTCCTTCATCAGCTCCCCGTACGTCCTGACGGTCGCTGGCCCCACGTCCCTTATGAGGCCCGTAACCGAGAAGACGGGCTCCACGCGCACGTTCCCTTCTTCGTCCACAGTCTTAAAGTCGAGCGGCGTTTCTATTGGGGCTCCAGACAACAAGAGTTTCTTCGCCTTGGGTATCAGCCCCAAGAGGCCCTTCTTTTCCAAAACTTCCATGTTCTTCTCCCCTAAGTCTACTCCTTTGGCGACTAGGAATACCTCAGCCACTAGCCCAGTCGTCAATATCCTGTCGGCCACTTTGTTCTTTACTAAGTTCTCTATTATGACTATAGTGTCTGGGACCTTCCCCCCTCCCAGAACGAATATCTTGGGAGATACCTTGGGGTTGAATACTTTGCTTAATGCCTTTACCTCCTTCTCCATCACCCTGCCCATAGCAGAGGGGAGGACCAACGGGAAGCCCACCACGCTCGGCTGGGAGCGGTGGGCGGTGGCGAAGGCGTCGTTTACGTACACGTCGAAGAGCTTGGCTAACCTCCTCACGAGGTAGGTGTTAGCTTGCACTTCCGGAGGGGCGTTAATGTTCTCTTCTGCTAAGAACCTGACGTTGTCCAACAAGAGGACTTCTCCCGGCTTGAGCTCCTTTATCCTCCTCCGGGCCTCGGGCCCCATCACGTCGTCTACGAAGTTTATGGTCTGGCCCAAGGCCTCCGAGAGCTTCTTAGCGTGGGGCTCTAAGGTGATGAAGTCTTCCTCTCCCGGACGCCCTTGGTGGGAAATTATGACTACCGCCGCACCTTTCTCCAAGAGCTCCTTTATCGTGGGCACGTGAGCCCTTATCCTTGAGTCGTCCAACAACTCCTCGTCCTTGACGGGGCTGTTGAAGTCTACCCTCAACAATACTTTTTTATTGGATACATCTATGTCGTCCAAAGTAGGGAGCTCCTCCAGCTTCAAGGAGGGCCTTCCCGACCTCTCTAGTGCGGCCCTTGGTTATAGGACAAGCGGGGGTCGGAGTGAGACTAGGTACATCATTCGTTCAGGGGCTGCCCACTTCCTCATTCCCTCTCCGGCTCAGAAGTAATAGACAAAATAGCGTTCCGCCGGAGGGGAGAACGCCCGGCGACCGGCCGTCGTCGTGGCGGACGATGGGCCGGGCTTGTGCGCCGGAACACCTTTTAATCACCGTCTCGTGAACGACGCTTCGGTCGTCCGAGTTGGTATGCCCTTATGCGATACCGGCGAGAGGGGGGTTAGTGCACTGCAGGGCCGCGGACATGGCGGTGGACCCCGCGGAGTACCCTTGCTTCGGCAATTACAAGGAGTGTCCGATATATCGCGCCGAGGAGAGCGGGAGCTGCGAGAGCTGTCCCCTCTACGGGACTTGCCCTAGGGCTCAGTAAGGGTAAAAGCCCAAGCCTCCAAGACCCCCAGAGGAGGAAGTTTTGGAAACCCTCGGTCCCTATGACGTTGTCGTAGTTGGAGGAGGGCTGGCGGGCCTCAGGGCAGCGATAGAGGCGAAGCGCCACGGGGCGAGCACGCTGGTGGTAGCGAAGTCCCACCCGGTCAGAAGCCACTCTTCGGCCGCCGAGGGCGGCGTCGCCGCTTACATAGAGGGGGCCTCGGACCCTAGGGACTCTCCCCTCCAGCACGCGTTCGACACGGTAAAGGGCTCGGACTGGCTGGCCGACCAAGACGCAGTCGAACTCATGACCTTTGACGCAGAAAGGGCTATTCTAGAATTAGAGAAATGGGGCTGCTTGTTCTCCAGAGACCCGGACGGAAAGATTGCGAGGAGACCCTTCGGGGGCCACACTTACCCCCGCACGAGGTTCGCGGCCGACAAGACCGGCATGTGTATGCTCCACACAGTTTATGAAAGGGCACTTGCCGAGGGAGTCGATATGCTTTACGAATTCTACGTTACTGACGTAGTTAGTGACAAGAGGAGGGTCTACGGTGTCATAGGCTTCGACGTTAGGAGCGGTGACGTCTACTTCATCAAGAGTAAAGCCGTGATTATCGCGACGGGCGGGGGCGGGCTGATGTACAAGTTCTCTACAAACAGCTATTTGAACTCGGGGGACGGCTACGCGATGGCCGCCAGGGCGGGCGCCCCCTTGGCTGACATGGAGTTCGTCCAGTTCCACCCCACGGCTCTGTATCCTTCCAACATACTGATAACCGAGGCCGCCAGGGGCGAGGGCGGCTACTTAATCAACAAAGACGGAGAGAGGTTCATGAAGAGGTACGCTCCAGAGAGGATGGAACTAGCCCCGAGGGACGTGGTTTCCAGAGCGATAATGAATGAGATCAAGGAGGGAAGGGGCTTCGAGGGCGGCTACGTCCTTTTGGACCTAACCCACTTGGGGGAGGAGAAGATCAACGAAAGGCTTCCCTTGGTTAGGGAGGTTGCTATAAAGTTCGCCAAGGTGGATCCGGTCAAGGAACCGATACCGGTCAGGCCGGCGGCCCACTACACTATGGGCGGGATCAAGACTGATTTGGACGGCGCTACCGAAGTGAAGGGTTTGTTCGCCGCCGGAGAGGCCGCTTGTGTGAGCGTCCACGGGGCCAACAGGCTGGGCAGCAACTCCTTGTTAGAGACCTTAGTTTTCGGCAGAAGGGCCGGCATGGCCGCTGCGGCCTACGCTAAGGGCTTGGGCTACCTAGAGCCGCCGAAGGAGGCCGTCTCAGAGGCTGAAGCTAGGCTGTGGCTTCCCACGACTTCCGAAAGCGGCTTGAGTTTCGGACAACTCAGGAAGGAGGTGGGAGAAATCATGTGGAACTACGTGGGCATCGAAAGAAACGGGGAGGACCTCAAGACTGCCGTCAAGAGGCTGAAAGAATTAATGAGTATGGCTAAATACTTGAGAGGGTCCGGGGGTCCCGGTGCCTACGAGCTAGTCGCGGTACACGAGACCATAAATATGATTATGAACGCCTACGCCACGGCGACGGCCGCTATGTGGAGGACGGAGAGCAGGGGAGCGCACTACCGTTCCGACTACCCCAAGAGGGACAACGAGAACTGGCTCGCCCACACGCTGATGCGTTGGAAGGGGACGTGGGAAACGGAGAAGCTCCCGGTGACCATAACTAAGTGGCCTCCGCAAGAGAGGAAGTACTAACCTATTTTCTCCCCTCTAGTTTGGTTCCCAGGAAGCGAAGAAATGTCAAAAGTAGCGATGGTCTACGACTTCAGTAAGAAGAAATGTGGAATAAAAGAGTACGGGGATGCATTGGTCAAGTGGCTCAAGGCTTTAGGGATAGACGTTGATGTATGTGACTTGAGGAAGGACAACTACGCAGACTCAGTGAGGGCAGCGGTGTGCGCCTCCCGCGGGGAGTTGGTGCATACCCAACACGAGTACGGCCTCTTCAAGGGTCACTTCGGCTGGTCTCAGATATTTTACTACTTAACGTTGAAGTTCTTGAGGAAGAGGAACGTCACCACCCTCCACACAGTCGTGACGCCCGGACAAGCTATCGAGAACTATGTCAAGTTCGTTCTCCCGTACGTCAAAGAGAGCTTGCTGTACACCTTGAGGGGACTCTTGACAAGCGCGCTAGTACCTTACATCCCCCAAGCTTTCAGCGACGCCCTAGTCGTGCACACCCTTCGGGGCTACGAGCTCCTCCCGTGGCTCGGGAAGATGAAGGCAGTCCTAATACCTCACTTTACCCCCAAGCCTTCGTGGAAGATAGACGAAGTCATAGAGAACTGTAAAAAGATGAGTAAAGAAAAGGTGGAGCGCGTGGAGATAGTGACCCCCGGGTTCATCAGGCCCACCAAGAGGTACGATTGGGCGGTCCACGCTCTGGTGAGCTTGGCGGCGGAGGGCCTCGAGGTCCCGCTTCGGTATACCGTCGTGGGGACTACGCAAGACGAGGCCGGGGAGAAGTGGTACGAGTACATGAAAAGTTTCGTGGACGAGATATCAAAGTACACCGAGAAACTGGGCCTCGAAATAAGAATAATGAAAAAAATGATGACTAAGGAAGAGCTTATAGAGAGGGCCTGTTCGGCTCACGTGGTGCTGCTCCCCTATTCAGACCCCACCCAAGAGGCTTCCGGCATAGTTCACGACTCCTTGACTTGTGGGAGGCACGTGGTCGTTCCGAAGATAGGCGACGTCCGTAACTATCCGGAAGCCTTTCACTCCTTTGATGTATATGACCCTCTGCCTACGATGAAACAAGCCTTGAAGAGGGCAATAGATGAAGTGCTAAGGGGAAACTTGTGCAACCCGGGGGCGTTGGCCTACGCTCGTTTCACCGCCATTGACCGCGTCGCGAGGAGGCACGCGGAGCTCTACGCCAAACTCCGCTCTCAAAGATCTTCTCGGCTATCCTCTTGAGTTCTTCGGACCTCTTCTCCTGCGCCGCTTTTACTAACTCGTAAAGTAGCGGGCCGAGCTCCTTCCCGTAGAACTCTATTATTAACTCTTCCAAACCCGTAAAACTTGTGGCGACTTCTTCGACCTCAGCTTCTTCCTCTTTGAGGAAGTTCATCCTCACGCTCAGAGCCTTAGCTTGGAATTTGGACGATATAGTCTTTACAGTCTCCTTCCCTACCCTGCCGGTTAAGTACAAGTGAACCACAGCCCCCTCGGGGATCGCCTCCGCCTCCGCGAGCGCCCTCTTATAATCCTTCGGTAATTCATACTTCTTTATTATCTGAACCCTATTGTATACCTCTATTTTGTCTATTACTTGCGCTTCGTCGCCTCCCAAGTCTATCAACAAGGGCCCTCGCCTCAACAGAGGGTTTTCTGAGGCCCCCCAGAGCACCTCGTCCACGGTAGTGGCCTCCAAGGAGCCCGGGTACGCGGCCGGGGCGCCGTGGACTTGTAAGATAGCGGGTTTGTGCACGTGACCCAAGGCGTAGTACTTGTAGCCCTTTGGCAACATGCCCTCGTCGAGGCAGCCGAAGGGAAGCGCCCTGCACAGTCCTATGTGCAACAACAAGACTGAGTTCTTCTTAGGTTTGATCCCCCTCAAGCGTTCCAAGGGGCCCCTCTTCGTAGGGGTTACGGCGTCGCCCCCGTAGAAGGTGAAACCTTTGAACTCGTATCCCTTGATTCCCAGTTCCCCCCTCAAGAGCTTCGCCCCGGTGAGCTCGCTTAGGTAAGCTATCGCCGGATAACCCCTTACCTTGGGTATGTCGTGATCTCCGGGAACCATTATTACTTCTACGCCGTTCTCCCTTAGCCTCTTTATCCCTTCGACGGCAACCTTGAAAGGCTTTATACTGCTGTCCGGCACCGGCGCGTCGAACAAGTCGCCGGCTATCACGAGGGCGTCTGCCCTCTCCCTTATTGTGGCTTCAACCAAGTCCTCAAAGGCTTTGTAGAAGTCCTCTTCCCTCTCTTTCAAGCCGTACTGTCTCTTACCCAAGTGAACGTCCGCGGCGTGGACGATCAGCATAGCGGTCACACATTTTAGGGCTCGCCCGGGGATAACTACCTCACGTCGCTCGGCTTACCTCGATCCGCTCACCGCCCCTTCCGGTAGCAACCTCCGAGCCCTAATAGGGCCAGCGCGAGGGAAAGCGCCAAGAGCGGTATGTGCTGGAACGCGAGGTTGGGGAAGGTGCCGTAGGGGGTTATCACGCTCCTAGAGACCCTTCCGGTCAAATAGCCGCCGAAGGACGCCGCCAAGCACCACACGTCCTTGTTCTTGATGACTCCAAACGCCAAGGCCGCTGAGACTGCTGCATAAACCAAGTTCTCAATAAATAAGAAGAGGGGGAACTTCTTTATTATTCCAATGACGTGCGCCACGTCTATTCCAATGAAGCTCAATAGGAGTAGCGCCAGTACGACCAAGATGGGCAGTCTCACGCTCAGTCCCCGCGCCACCCTAGGAGGCTCAAGACTTTTGTCAGTTGGCGGACCTTCACTTGCCCCGGGGCTGTGGCCTCGCCGACACTCCCATAGTTCAAAAAGCTGCCCAAGAGGGCCGAGGCCAGCCTCAGAGACTCCGTTCCCTCGCCCATGGGCATGAAAGCAGTCCTAGGGTGGGTACTCTCGTTAAACAATAAGAAGTAGGATGGAACGTCCGTTACCACCGTAGCTACTTTAAAGGCCCACGCCCCTGCTTCCAACGCCTTCTGGGACAGCCTTCGAACCTCTCCCTCCCGAGGGGGGCTCTGGAAGTAGTGAACCGACAGGAGCGACCTCTCGCACGGAAGCTCTTTGAACTTCTTGATCTCCACGTCGCAGACAGCTCCCGCCTCCGATGCCCTCTCGTAAGCCTCCCCCCTCCACGGAGGGGACCACACGCCTCCCTCTTCGGGATCTCTGACGGTGACTATCACGTCTAAGCCATAGTTCCTCGCCAGCTCTATAGCTTCCAAGAACGGGGGCATGTCCTTGTGAGTCCAATAATCCAGCCTAAGCTCCACAAAGTCCGCTCCGGCAGCAGCGGACTTAATTATAAGCCTTTTTACTTGTTTTAAGTCGGTAAATGGGATGGACGCCACCGCGTACACCGGGGACCCCTGGGGGGCGGTTAGGGACAGTGCTCGATATTACTCTGCGATTGCCAAGGGCTACGACGAGCTCTACGGGGATGAACAAGAGAGGAAGTACACAGTAGGCCTAAAGATGCTTAGACCATCGAAAAGGGTACTGGACGTGGGGTGTGGTACGGCCCTTTTTATGAAACACGTGGACGGAATATACGTAGGTTTGGACGTCAGTAAGGGTATGTTGGCGGAAGCTTTGAAGAAAAGGGGCAACCGCGCAGCAGACTTCGTCTTGGGGGATGCTCGGAGCTTGCCGTTCAGAACCAAGTCGTTTGAGACGTGCTACAGCTTCACGATGCTTCAGAACGTGCCCGAGCCCCAAGAGGCCCTCGGGGAGCTCACGAGGGTCTGTCTCAAGGCGGTGGTCAGCTCCCTTAGGGGGAAGGGTTTGAGCGCTCGGGCTTGCGAAGAGGTCGCGCCGGACCTAGTGTGTCTAATCGTCGATGAGTAGTTTGTCCCCCTTCCTTATTATCTTGTCCTCTTTGGATAGGAATTCGTTGAGCATTTCTTCGAACTGTTCCCGAGTTATGCTGGGCTCCCTAGTCTTCACGTATTCGTACACGGACTTGATGTCTGCTTTCCCATCTAGAGAGACGAGGGCTTCCAACAACAAGTTCTTCTTTAGCAAGCCCTCTTCCCACAGATGCTAGCTCCCGTTTCTTTTATATTTCGGGCTCCCCTCGCGGCCAGCACGCTCTCTACCACGAGACGCTTCAGGTTGGTCCCTCTCTTCGCGGATATCGGGACGGTTCCCCACGTCCAGGGGTACAGGCTCTTCGCCCAGTCGTCGACCTCCGAGACCTTCTCCTCGTAGTCGTCTACCAAATCTATCTTGTTGAACGCGATTATCAAGGGTTTCCCCACGAAACCTATCTCGGCCAGCGTAGCCAAGCTACTCTCTAGCTTGTCCAATACTCTCCCCAACTCCTCGCTCCCGTCCAGTACCAGCACGGCGGCGTCGGAGTAAGTTATCTCTGCTAACGTTGCGTGGAACACCTCTAGTATCTGCGGCGGTATGCCCTCGATAAAGCCTACCGTGTCTATGAAGATAGCTTCGTACACACTGCCTTCGTACACGCTAACCTTCACGTGTTTGGGCGCTAAGGTAGTGAACATCTCGGGCCCTTCCTTCAAGTTGAGCTTGCCCAATGCGTTGACCAAGGCTGTCTTTCCGGCACACGTGTAGCCGGTGACCGCTATCTCCGGGACGCGCAAACGCTTCATGCGGCGGATTTTCTGTTGCTCCCTTACCGTCCTTATCTTCTCGAGCTCTTCTTCTATTTTCTTTATCCTCCTCCTTATCGCCTTTATAACGTACTTGGCCGCGTACTCGCCGGGGCCCAAGAAGTCTACTTGTTCTCCCATCTTAACCCTCCTGACGTATTCCCTTGCCAAGGTCAGTTCGTACTTCAGTCTCGCGAGCTCCGTCTGCAGTTTAGCCTCCTTGCTGCCGGCGTGTAACTCAAATATCTTTAAGATCAAACTGGTGCGGTCGATTACATCCACGCCTAACTCCTTCTTAAGCCTGTAGAACTGAGAGGGCTTCGGGTTCCCGTAAACTATTACCGCGTCCACGCTGCCCTCCTTCACTATCTCTTTCAACTCGTCCAGCTTTCCCGGCGTTATGTAAGTGGCCGGGTGCGGCTTCTTACAAAAGTTGACGGTCACGACCACCTCGTAGCCTGCAGTCTCGCAGAGGGCCAAGGCCTCTTGGAAGTCAGCCCTCTTCTTGCAAGCTACGAGAACCGCCTTCGAGCGAAACCACCTGCGGTCGCGACTTTCAGCCTTTTAAGTAATCTGCGGGAGGCCTTGGAAGGCACTTAAATAGCTCGGTCGGAGAGCCGCCGGGGTAGTCACGACTTGATCACGCCGAGGGAAGTGCCCCCGGAGAGGTTCAACCAGAGGCTGGCCATGTATCTGAAGGAGAGGTTCCCGGAGATCAAGCCTCCCGAGTGGGCCATGTACGCGAAGACGGGTTGCTTCAAGGACAGGCCCCCCTTAGACGAGGACTGGTGGTACTACAGGGCCGCCAGCATACTGAGGAAGCTCTACCTAGCCGGGAGACCTCTTGGAATAGAGACCCTCAGGACGGTCTACGGGGGTCGGCAGAGGAGGGGCGTCGCACCTCCGCACTTCAGGAAGGCCGGGGGCTCCCACATAAGGAAGATCCTCCAACAGCTAGAGAAGGCCGGCCTGGTAAAGAAAGTAAAGGACAAAGGAAGGGTCCTTACCCCCGCCGGTAGGAGCGTCCTCGACCACGTGGCTTACTTCACGTTCCAAGAAGTAGCAGAGGAAATGGTCGAACTTAAGAAATATGCTAAGAGGTGAGAACATGAGCTTCGACGACAGAGAGTTGGAAGAGATAAAGAAGAAAAAGTTAATGGAGCTCCAGAGGCGCATCGAAGAGGAAAAGAAGGCAGAAGAGCTGAGGAGGAGACAAGAGTTAGTTAGAGAAAGCATACTGAAGAACATCTTGACCAGCGAGGCCCGCGCCAGGCTGACCAACGTCAAGCTCGTGAGGCCGGAGCTCGCGGAGCAAGTGGAGAACTACCTAATTGCCCTCGCTCAGGCCGGGAGGATCACCAGGCCCCTCACTGACGCGGAGATAAAGGAAATATTGGCCCGACTGGCGGGCGAGACGCGCAGAGAGGGTAAGATAAACATAAAGGAGAGGGGGTGGTGAACGTGGCACACTACAAACACGTAGCTAAGAAGATAAGGTTGAATAAGAAGACAAAACAGAACAGAGCGCTCCCCGCGTGGGTTATATTAAAGACTCGCAGAAGGGTAACCCGGAACCCCATGAGAAGGTACTGGAGGAGGCAAAAGATAAAGAACGTCTGAGGTGATGGCCGTGCCTAAGGAAAAGGATGGAGTAATCTATACAATAAACCTGAGGAGGGTCTACTGGGGCAAAAGGAGCAACAGGGCGAAGAGGGCTGTCCGAATGGTTAGGGAGTTCGTAGCTAGGCACTTCGGCGTGGAGCCTAGCGACGTGAAGATAGACAACAGCGTTAACAAGTATTTGTGGAGCGGAAGCATCACCAAGCCTCCGGCGAGGGTACAAGTCTACGTTACCGTGAAGACTGAGATGACCGAAGATAGGGAGAATAAGATAGCCTATGTCACCCTCGCTAACGTAAAGGACGTGGAGGACTGAAGCGACATGATTTTTGACGTCGTCCCAATATCGATTTTTGGAAACCCCAATATAGGTGTGTATATGTTCGCCAACGACGACTTCGCCCTAATCCCGCCCGGGGTTAAAGAGGACGTCGTCAGAAAGGTAGAGAACGCCCTCAAAGTGAGGGTCGTGGATGCGAAGGTGGCAGATAGCGCCCTCCTAGGACTCTTTATCAACGGTAATAACTACGCGCTCGTAGTTCCGTCAATAATAAAGGAGTACGAATTGATGAACTTGAAGAAAGAGCTCGACTTGCCTATAAAGGTCGTTTATAGTAAGCTCACAGCCATGGGTAACGTAATACTCTGTAACGATAAGTTCGCTCTCTTCCACCCGGAGATGAGCAACTGGGTGAAGGACGTGAGCGAGGTCCTCGGCGTCCCCGGGGAGACTGGGACTATAGCTGGGGTGCCTACCGTAGGCTCGGTCGCGGTAGTGAACGACAAGGGAGGCTTAGTCCACCCGGACGCGAGCGATGAGGAGCTAAACGAACTAGAGAAGAAGTTCCAAGTAGTGTTGGGCATAGGCACAGTGAACTATGGAGTTCCGTACGTGAAGACTGGCCTAGTAGTTAACAACAAAGGGGCGGTAGTGGGCGACTTGACCACAGGCGTAGAGATGGCGAGGATTGCCAGAGCGCTTTCGGGCGAATAATTTACTGCGAGAACCGGAGGGGCCTTGGGGAAAGAAGTCTTTGGAAGGAATAATACTGGCAGCTGGGAAGGGGAGCAGGCTGAGACCCCTAACCCTCACCGTACCCAAACCTCTGATCCCCGTGGCGGGTAAACCCCTGGTGCAATACGGAATCGAACAGTTGAAGGAGGTAGGGGTCGAGAGGACAGTCTTAGTGGTGGGTTGGCTGGGTGATCTCTTCAGAGAGACTCTGGGGGACGGGAGCGCGCTGGGGATGAGGTTTGAGTACGTGCGCCAACCAAAGAGGCTCGGGGTCGCCCACGCTATACACACGGCGATAGTAGAGGCTGACGTGAACTCACCGTTCTTGGTCTACTTTGGAGACAACGTGTTTGACGACGAGTGGATCAAGAAGTTCGAGACCATAGATTACGAGTTCGACGCGTTTGTAGTGTTGGCCAAGGTCGATGACCCCAGACGCTTCGGCGTCCCGGTGATAAAGTCTGGAAAAATAGTTAAGTTCGTCGAGAAGCCCGAAGAACCCCCCTCAAGCTACGCGTTAACTGGCCTTTACGTCTTCAGAGACCCAGATCAGTACGAGGGCTGCTTCTCGGAACTCCGGCCCTCGTGGCGGGGCGAGTACGAGATAACGGATTTGTTGAACTGCTATATAAAGAGGGGATACGAAGTGAGGTACGCGGTCGTCGAGGGCTGGTGGAAGGACACCGGGGTCCCGGAGGACCTAATAGAGGCTATGAAGTTCATATTGGAGAAGAAGCTGGTTCCGAAAGTCGAGGGGGCTGTTGAGGGAGAAGTCGTGGGGAAGGTTTACGTTGCTGAGGGGGCAACCGTGGAGGGGAAGCTCGTGGGCCCGGCCTACGTAGGCCCCCGAGCGGTGGTGAGGGGCTCAGCAGGCCCGTTCGTGGACGTTGAGGAGGGCTCGACCGTAGAGGGCTCCTTCATGGAGTCATTAATCTTTAAGGGATCCAAAGTTCTAATGATAGAAGGTGCGGCCTTGAAGAGGAGCGTCGTCGGGGATCACTCTAACATAAAAGTGAATGCTCCCGTGGTCTTAGAGGACGCGCTCTTCGCCTCGAAGAGCTCGCTTAAGGTAGGACGACTCGGCTAGCTTCACCTTACCCGCTTCCAGCTTCACGACGCCGTCATCAGCGAGCTCCTCCACAGCGCCCTCTATGCAGCTCAAGAGCCCCTCTTCCGTGACCTCGGGGGCGTAGCAGTCGGCCACGTAGGCCTCCGTAGGCGCGAGGCCAGCGCTCATCATTCTCAACAAGTCTATGCTCGCCTCGCCGCCCAACTTCTTTAATGTGAATATCACCCACTCCTTCGAGTATAGCCTCAAACCTCCTCCCTGGTTACGACTTAGCGACGCCCTCCCTTTTGTTCCGGAAGGGATGGGGCGAAAGTGGCCCCTTGGAAGAACCTTTAAATTCCCGCACTTGGGGTTCCTCGCGAGGGAGGAGTGCTTGCCCAAGAAGAGGGAGAACCGTGGAAGGCATAAGGGCGACAAGGGTAGGACGGGTGTAATACAGTGCGACAACTGTGGCAGGATAGTGCCGGCCGACAAGGCTATCTGTATCACCAGGTGGCACAGCCCCGTAGACCCGCAGCTCGCGAGAGAGCTCGAGAAGAAGGGGGCCATAATACCGAGGTATAAGATAACCAAGTGTTACTGCGTGAGCTGTGCGGTTCACTTGGGCATAGTTAAGGTGAGGCCCGAGCACGAGCGCAAGAGGAGGGGCCTCTACTAGCTTTGAGGACCTTCGTCACTCGTTCCCTCACAGCGACTACCTCCCCTGCCTTTCCCAAGAGGGGGATAGCCTCCCACACCGGAAGGCTGGACGTAATAGCGAGGATGCTGAGGGCAGCTCTCTGGACGGAAGAGGGCGTGAGGAGGGATTCTTCTTTTCTCGTTACCTTAGAGGGTCCCCCGAACCCGCCCGTCACCTTGAAGTTCAAGGGGGCCGAGCTCGAGGTGGACTTGAGCGACGAACGCGCGGCCGTCGAGGCTCTAAGGAAATGCATGTTGGGGCAACTCAAGGGTTGCAAGAAGACCAAGGAGAGCTTTGAAGAGATGCTTAAGGGTTTGGGGATGAAGGTCTACGTCCTCTCCGAAGACGGGGAGGACGTCTGGTCCTTCAACTTCCCGAGGTCGGCGGCGTTCCTGCTGGGCTCACAACACGACTTGGAGCTTCCCCCTTGGTTAGAAGCCGAGAAAGTTTCCTTAGGCCCCAAGAGTTACTTGGCTTCCCACTGCATCTACTACTTACACTACGTGTTGGACCTCAAGCTCGGCCCCAGCCCCCGGCGCCGGGGGTCATGAGAGTCAAGCGGGACCCCTTCTTGAGCTTTCCGGAGAAGTAGCCCTCGACGGGCTCGCCGTCTACCAAGATCTTCCCCGAGGCTCCCTCTGCCCCTCCCTCCGCACCCGGGGACCTCGTCAAGTACCTCGACATGATTACGGTAACTTTTATGTCGTCGAGCGCTACGAACTCCCTTATCACCCCGTCCCCTCCCTTGCGCCCCCCTTTCCCGCCAGAGCCCCTCCTCACCGAATACTTCGTGAAGAGCACCGGCATCTCCCTTTCTATTATTTCTATTGGGGTGTTCATGGTGTTAGTCATCCCCCACTGAACGGCGTTTTGACCGTCCACGTCCTTGGTAGCGCTTCCCCCTCCGGCGTTGGTTTCGTAATAAACCTTGTTCTTCCACGAGATTATCAAGTTGCTCATGGTGCCGGGCCCTCCCGAGGGGGCTTCTGTGAAGCTTTGAGCGGCGAGCACCACGGCCTCCAAAGTCCTCTGGGAGGTTTCCAAGTTGCCCGCTCCCACGGCCGCCGGGAACTGGGGGTTCAACAAGCTCCCCTCTCTAGTCCTCACCCTTATTAGAGAATAGAGGCCGTGGTCCACCGGGCCTTCCGGCACGGTCATCGCCTTTACGAAGAAGGCCACGGCCGCGTAGGCTATTCCCTCGACGGCGTTCAAGTTATAGGGCACTTGGTCCGAGGATCCGGAGAAGTCGGCCTCCACGACCTCACCTACTTCCAGTCTAACCCTTATCTTAGCGAAGCCTTCCGGGAGCTCCAAGGGGACCTCCGCCTCCCCCTTTCCGGACAGGTTTGCCAACCGCTCCGAGTAGGCCCTTCTGGACGCTTCTAAGAATCCTTCTTTGTATTCTTCTATTTTTCCGTAACGATCCTCTAGCTCTCTCAGCCTCTGGAAGCCCGTCCTCAAGGCCGCCACTTGAGCCTTCAAGTCGGCCAAGAACGTCTTAGGCCCCCTCACCCCCCTCGCGATGTCTTCAGCCACCTTTAATATTTTCCACTTCTTAGCAACTAAGGTTGGTTCTATTACAACGCCCTCCTCGAACAGCGTCTTTGCTCGCGGGTTCAAGGAGCCGGGCACCGGGCCCCCTACGTCCACGTGGTGGGCCTTGTTGACTATCCACACATTCTTATACTTAGTTATGACTGTTACATCATTCAAGTGCGTGCCGGTCAAGTAAGGGTCGTTGAGCACCATTACGTCCCCGTCGTCCTCCACTAGCTCCGCCGCCCTCTCGACCAGCTTGGGGGCAGCCCACGAGAGGCTGCCTAAGTGTACGGGGATGTGCTCTGCTTGCGCCAGCACCCTCCCCTCCTCGTCGAGCAGGGCGCAAGACATGTCCAACCGCTCTCTGATGTTAGGCGACACGGACGAGCGTTTCAAGATGCTTCCCATCTCCTCAGCTATATAGCTCAAGGCCCTCTGGACCACTCCGGTCCTCAGCTTCAAGCTTCGGGCCCCCTATTTGATCCCCTCCAACGTTTAAACTCTCGAAGTAACTATACCTTGCGCGGAGAAGAAGGATGATAGTGAAGAGGGTAAAAACCGGCATACCCGGCATGGATGAGATCCTCTACGGCGGCATTCCGGAGAGGAACGTAGTACTCTTGTCTGGGGGCCCCGGCACGGGGAAGACCATATTCTCCCAACAGTTCCTTTGGTACGGCCTAGAGCACGGCGAGCCAGGGATTTACGTAGCCTTGGAGGAGCACCCCGTCCAAATAAGGAGGAACATGTTGCAGTTCGGCTGGGACGTGAGGAAGTACGAGAAGAAGGGCACGTTCGCCATAATAGATGCCTTCACCGGCGGAATAGGCGAGGCCGCGAAAAGGGAGAAGTACGTCGTGAGAGACCCGACGGACGTCCACATGCTAGTGGACGTGTTGAGGGAGGCAATTAGAGAAATAGGCGCCAAGCGGGCGGCCATAGATTCGGTCTCCACGCTTTACTTGACCAGGCCGGCGGTGGCGAGGAGCGTGGTCCTCCAACTGAAGAGGGTGTTGAGCGGCTTGGGCGTGACCAGCATCTTGGTGAGCCAAGTGTCGGCTACGGAGAGGGGCTTTGGCGGCCCCGGCGTCGAGCACGCCGCGGACGGGATAATAAGGCTTGACTTGGACGAATACGACGGCGAGCTTTACCGTTCCCTGATAGTCTGGAAGATGAGGGGAACCAAACACAGCATGAGGAGACATCCCTTTGAGATAACCGATAAGGGGATAGTAGTATTCTACGACAAGGTGCTGAGAGTGAGGGCCGGCAAGGCTTACATAGAGTCTTTGAATCCGGAGATAGTGAAGGAAATGGATGAGGCCTCGAAGAAGAACGAGGACGTCTACGAAGGGGAGGTATGACGCTTGGAGAGGTTAGTGGTCGTAGAGGATGTGTACAGAGCAATAAGGACCATGAAGGACTTTTCATTTGAATACGCATTGTTCTTGAAGTTTGAGGTTGGCGAGGGGGAAGTGCGGGTGGTCGACTATGCTTTCCCCCTCCAGAAGGTTACCCCTACATCCTTCGAGGTGCTCGACCCGAGGCCGGTGGCCGCCGGGTACGAGGGGGTCTTACACAAACACCTAAGGTGTCGTGAGTTCTCTCCCGAAGACCTCCCCTTGCTGCGCTCTTTCCCCCTCAACTTGTTGGTTGTAAGGGACCGGGTGGTCCGGGTAGCTTGGAGGGGTGAGGTGTACGAGGCTCACGAAGAAGGAGCTGGAGATGGAGTTGGAGAGGGTGAGTTGGAAGAGGGGGAGGTTAGGTATAAGGTACGAGCAATACCCCACCCCCGCCTCTGTGGCGGCGGACGTCTTGTGGAGGGCCTTCTTGGCCGGAGACATCGAAGGTAAACTCGTGGTGGATTTGGGCTGCGGCACGGGGAGGCTAGCCTACGGCGCGGCCCTATTGGGCGCCAGGTCCATCTGCCTTGAGCTGGACTTGGAGCTACTAAAGGAAGCTCCCTTAGAAGAGAAGGTGTTGGCCGAGGTTCCACGCGCGCCCTTGAGGAAGGTAGATACTGTAATAATGAACCCGCCCTTCGGTACCAAGGTAAAGAAGGCGGACAGGGCGTTCTTGTTGGCGGCGTTCGAGCTCGCCTCCACGGTTTACTCTATCCAGCCCGTCGGGGTTTGGAAGGTCGTCAAGAGGTTGGGCGAGGAGAAGGGCTTTGTGTGTGAGGCGCTGGCCCGTTACGAAATGCACCTCCCCCAGCTCTACGAGTTCCACGTCTCTAGGAAGAGGAGGACGGAGGTCAACCTTTATCGTTGCCGACGGTCGTGATCACTACCCTATCCTCAGTTACAAAGATCGTGTGCTCCCACTGTGCCACTTCTCCCCTCTTCGCCTCAACGAGTATGGGATAAGCTGTTAACACGCCTATCTTTGATAACCTCATAAGTGCTTCAATTAATTTGTCGTAAGCCATTACGTCCGTTAGCCAGCGGGGGGAGAACGGGAGTGTCTTGAACCTTTCATTTATCACGTCGACCAATTCCTTTAAGTCGCCGGCCCTCTTCTCCCACCCCTTGGGGGGCTTCGGCCTGAGCGAGAATATGGTGACCTCCTTTCCCTCAACCACGTAGCCGGCGCCGTCCGTGCCGAAGGGCTCTATTGCATACGCCCGGCCCGGCTCCAGCCTGAACGGCAAGGGTTCTGGGACGTTCGGTATGGATACCCCGGAGTGAACCAAGTAGGGGGCCAAGCCGTGTCCCCCTAAGTTGGAGATCGGTTTGAAGCCCCTCCTCCTTATTGTAACGCTTATCGTAGTTCCTATGGCAGAGACTGAGATGCCGGGCCTCGCCCTCTCCAAGGCCTTCTCCAAGGCCTCTTTGACTGCTTCCGAAAGCTTCGCGTGCCTCTCCACGGGCTTAAGCAAGACGCTTATGGCAGAGTCGGCTATCCTCCCGCCGACGTGGGCCCCCAAGTCGAGCTTGACCACCCCCTTTTCCGGAAGCCTCTTCGAGTCCTCTGGTACTGGGGAGTAATGTGCGGCCTCGTGGCCCACGCTCAAGTTGCACGGGAAGGCCGGCCCGTCTGAAAGTTTCCTAATTAGGTCCTCAACCTCTTCGCATATCTCCAGCACTGAGGCCCCGGGCCTTATGAGCTCCCTCCCCCTCTCTAACGCCCTCCTCACGGCCTCTCCGGACTTCAAGTATAGCTCCAGCTCCTCTATGGTCTGACACCGGCCTCCCTCCCCAGGGGGCGTATTTCAAGGAGCTCCTCTACCCTCGCTTTAAACCTGCTCCACCACTCTATTCCCTTCCCCTCGTCGAAGAGCCTCCCCCATTTATCGGGCATAACCCTTTTCGCCATGGTTCTTGCAATGTCATAGGTCTTCTTACTCTCCCACGGGACGGGCTCCGCACCGGCCTCGATATTATAAATGGCGACGTTCCTGTACACCGATCTGGCGTATTCCTCGTCCACCTCGACCCCTACTACGTCCTTATACATGGCTCCCACCAACCTCTCCGCCCACTTTCGGTGGAACCGGCATATGCCGGCGTTGTCCAAGATTAGCTCCTTCAACGCCCTCCTTAACGAGCTCTCTGCGAACTTTTCCGGTTCGTCGAAGGTCGGCCTGTAGTTCGTCCAGTACCTTCCCAACACGTAGAGGGGGGCAACCATGCCCGGAGCCCAGTACAAGTTAGGCGTCATGTAACCTTCCTCCCCGAAGGCCACGTACACCGCTAGGTCCTCGAACCTCACCCTCTCCGCTCTGGACGGGAACTCTTCGTCCAAGTGCTTGGCTACTTCCCTCAGCCCCCTCTTGGCGACCTCCCCCGGTATGCCCGAGCCCCGCGCGTATTGTTCTAATATCTTCCTCGCTATCTCGTAATTCTTCTCGCTCTCCTCCACCTCGAAGTGAGAGGGGTCGAAGGAGGGCGGCTCCTCCACTTCGAGTTCCTCCGGCTTCAACAAGTTCCGGTAGAGCGCGTCCATCAGCCACGAGACGACGTGTCCGGCCTCTATGGCGTCCATACCGTAAGAGTCCACAACTTCTATGAGCTTAACCGTGAGGTCTAGCTTGAAGACGCCTATCAGCGGCCCCATGGCGTTGCTCGGCTCGTAGTCTAGCTTCACGCCCCTCCAAACTTTCTTGCAAGCGGCGGGGCACGGGTCGCCGCAGCCGCCGAAGACTCTCCTCTTTATGGTCTCTTTTACGAATGGTGTCCAGAAGTACTTAATTATCATCTTGCTCAACCTCGTTCTTGCCTCGTCACTGTAGTATATACTGTTGAAGGCGAACATAGGTATTAAGTCCCTGTAGTAAACGTAGTTTACCCCAAAGGTCCCCCCGCTCTTGTACTTCGGGTCGTATCGGTACTTGGTAGTCGCCTCCAAGACGGCCTCTACATAGCTCTTGCCGAAGACCTCTCGGCTGAGCCTTTCCGGCAAGTCTGCCGAGATCTCGGGAGGCTCGTAGCGCCCTCCAAAGCCTACGGCCCAGACGTTGTGGGCTCTGGCCATGACGCTCCCGGCGCCTCCCCTCCCGAAGAAGTCCACGGCGAAAGGAGAGAGCTCGTTTCCGAGCCTCTCCACGCTCACCAGCGACCCGGATATCGAGAACGTGGAGAAGGGCCCCACGACCACGGCGCGGGCAGGGGAATAGAGGTCGTATACGTACTTGCTCAGCGCGAAGGTGCCGAAGTAGCCCTCGTAGTTGAACGCGTCCGACGTAACGTTCCTAAACTTGACGTCCTTCAGTCCCTCCTCATCCCCCTCCAAGATCACTACCTTAGGCGAGCTTGCCTTGCCCTTGAAGACCACCAAACTGGTCCCGGAACTTATGAAGTCGAAGCCCGCTCCGCCGGCGGCCGTTACGTGGAGCCCCTTGGTCATGGGGCTTTTAAAAACAATTATTAGCCTGTTAGTCCCAAAGAAAGGGGAGCGCGCGAAGGGGCCGGTACCCATGACAGTCAAGTTCCTCTCTATTGGGTCCCAGTCTTGCGTTTGGCCCTTTAGGTGTAGTTTTACGCCGGCCTCCACGGGACCCAACGCCTTTACGTCTATTTTCTTCCAGTTCTCCTCCTCTAGGTCTATCTCTATCGGGTTTGTCAAGGGCTCGCGCAACCCTTTCGCCCCAATTCCCTACCTAGAGGGGAACCAAAGTGTTGAGGCGTTCAACAGAAAGCGCCCCCTCCGGACCTCCTCGGGCAGAAGGAAATGATGTATATGACGCTGGACGTTCTTGCATGTCCGTATTGTAAGGACGAAGGCTTCCCTTTGAAGCTTTACGTGATAGATAAGAAAAAGGTGAAGAGGAAGAGGCCACTGAAGGAGAAGCCTTATTGCGAGCTGTACTGCGGCTACCTAGGCAAGTACTTGAAGGACGTGGAGGACCCCCCTTGCGAGCGCTGTTTGGATGAGGAGATCGTCACGGGCGTGCTCGTCTGTCCCAAGTGCGGGCGCTGGTTTCCGATAATAGACGGTATCCCCCACATGTTGCCGGACGAGCTCAGGAACAAGGATGAGGACATTAAGTTCTTGAAGAAGTACAAAGACCTCTTGCCCGAGGAGGTCTTGTCCGGCAAGCCTTGGGGGATAAAATGAGCCCTCTCTTGAGGTCACACTTGTTAGCGTTTTTCCTCTTCCTCTCGACCACTTCCTCCGACCCCTACGTCTTGAGGGAGGCCCACGTCTACGGCCCTCTCTCGGTTGGGCTGGCCAGCGGGGCGGCCTCAGTGGTCGGCCTGACCTCCAAGCTTACTATGTTCAAGAGGGGACTCAGTCCCCAGCTGACCTCCGCCGCGCCCGCGCTCATGGTTCTAGCGTTCCCAACGGCCTTCCTCGGACTTCCCGGCTTCTTTACGTACTTGGCACTGACCAACTTTGCGTTTGCAATAATATTGGTTTTATCTTTGATAGTGGTTGCGGAGGAGGCCCCTCCGAACAAGCTGGGCTTCCACTACGCCTTGAGAGGGGTGGCGCTCTCCTCCGCGTCCTTCGTGGGGCCCATATTGGGGGGCTTGGCTTACTCCGCTTGGGGCCTCCCGGGCCCCCTCTCCGTCGGGGCGCTCGCCTCGGCTGCAGCTTGGGCGGTCCAGAGGGGACTGAACTACTCCTTCGAGGGCGGGAAGAGGTGCGGCTTCAGCCCCTCTTGGACGTTGGCCTACGCGACCTCGTACTTCCTCGCGTCTACAATCCTCATAATTTCTACTTACTTGCCACCCTACCAGGCGTCTCGCGGCAGCGAGCGCTTAGCCACCGCTTACTTCTTCTCCGGGAGGGCGCTGGGCAGCGGGAGCGCCAGGCTCTTGGGCGGACTGATAGCGGACGCGGCCCCGCGCTTGATAGCGCTTCCCCCCTTGTTGGCCCTACTGGCCTCCCGCTTGACCCTCGGCGCGGTCGAACCCATCTCCGCAGCGGTCGCAGGCTTCCTAGCCGGCAGCTCTTGGGGCTTGGCCAGCCCGACTTTACTCTCAATAGCGGCCAGGGAGAAAGAGAAAGGGAGGAGTATAAGCCTCTTCACAACCGCTTGGGACTTGGCGAACGTGACCTTAGTCCCCCTCGCGGGCGTCGCGGGGTCCTTCGAGGCGTCCCTCTCGTTCTCCGGAGCGACTGCTTCCATGGCCTTAGTCTCGGCGGCCCTCCTCGCGGCCTCTCGCAAAATAAACCCCAAGTGAGGCTACTCCCCCTTCGGGACAGGGAAGTGGGCCTAAGGGAAGCTTTCTCGAAGTTGATAGAGAGGATGGTAGTGGAAGAGTTCCGCCCCAAGTCCGTTAAGGTAGTGGCCGAACCATTCCCCTTCGGAGGCACCTATTACGTCGAAATGACGCTAGACGCGCTTCCGGAGGACATAGAGCTCAAGATCACCGAGATAGTGAACGAAGTGGAGTTCAGCTTCTACACGCCTACGAGCTTCGAGGTAGAGAAGGAGGGAGACCTATACAAGGTTAAGGCACTTTTCGTGAGCTCCGGCGAGGAGGGCGTCAGTGCCTACTTATAATAGAACGTCCGCTCGCCGACTTTTAAAATAACTTGCCTTCTGTAGGCCATTTGTATAATCCACCCGGCGCTCTTCTTCAACCCTTGAGCCTCCACCTTCAAGAGCGGCTCCTTTATCTCGAAGCCCAACAGCCTGCCTCCTAACATTTCCACGCCTTCCTTTAAGTCCTTGGGGTCCACGGACGGCAAGGAGTCACACAAGTCCTTCTCGAATATACATGAGTCCCAACAGACCTCGCCGTGGTGCCTCGCGTTGGCGTCACAAGCTGTGTAGAGAACTCTCATTCCCAACGACTCCGCTTCTCGAGCAATCCTCTTTCTCAAGTCCTTAGTGTTTACGTAAACTTGCTCCCTTCCCCTTGGAAGCCTCTTGAGCCTCCCCTCCAGCGACGCCCCCAAGGAAGTCAAGTTTTTCAATATCCTCCGCGTCACCCTGAGCCCTCCCAAGACTACGTCTTTCAACCCGTAGCTTAGGGCCAACTCCAGTATCTCTTTCGACTCCCGGTCCGTTATCCCGGGAATTATGGGCCTTATGAAGACAGCTACCCCCTTCCCTCCCTCCTTTATCTTCTTCGCTAGTTCGAACCTCTTTTCCACCGGGGGAAGTCTCGGCTCCAACTCCTTTGTCCTCCTCAAGCTAGTTACTGAAACTAGCACGCTCAGCCTTTCTTCTGAGGACTCCAAGAACTCGCTCAACCTCCTTTCTGGAAATACCATCTTAAATGACATTTGCGTGTAGTTGCCCAAGTACTTTAGCCACCTGAGGTATTCGAACGTTTTGTCTAACAACAACGGATGGAAGGGCTCCGTGACGGACCCCACAGCTACGTAAGTCCCCGTGGGGCCGGGAGTTACGTTAGGGTTAAACGTCAAGGCCAGGGCGAGCTCTGGCCCGCTGAGGGGGTAGGGCTTCACCTCTTCCGTTGGGAACCCCATGTCCGGCACGTAACAGTACACGCACCCCAAGTCACACCCTATCCCCGGGTGGACCGTTATCCCGCAGTCCCTAGGCTCCCTCCTCGCGTGCCAGTCCTCCTTGGCCCTCCTCGCGTCCTCGACGAGACCCTTCAGCTCTTCTAATTTCTTCTTTTTCATTTCTATAGCTTTTGTCAACCTCCCCAACTCCCTCACCCCAAGTCGAGCAGAGACCTTTGCTTGTAGACCTCGTTGAAAGCTTTCTTCAAGTCGTGTACGAACTGCTCTTTGAGCTTTGGGTTGCGAAGCACGGCCGCGGGGTGGTAGCTTACCAATACCTTCAGCTGGACCCCTCCCGCCGAGGTCACGAACACCTTCCCCCTAATCTCTTTTAAGGGACTCTTGACGCCCAACAACGTCTCGGCGGCGGTCCTTCCAAGGGCCACCACAAGCTTGGGCCTTATGCAGTTAAGCTCTTCAAGTAAGTACGGTTTGCACGCCTCCACCTCCTCCTTTGTCGGCGTCCTGTTCCCGGGAGGCCTACACTTTACTACGTTGGTTATATAGTACTTCTCGAATCCTATTTGTGAGATCGTGGAGCGGAGGAGCTTCCCGGCCCTCCCGATGAAGGGACGCCCCTCCTCGTCCTCTTCTTTTCCCGGCGCTTCCCCAACGAAGACCACCTCGGCCCCTTCGTCCCCTTCCCCCGGAACGGGGTTCTTCCTGACCTTACATAGGTCGCACTTACAACAGGCCTTTACCTTCTCTGCTACCCGCGAGCACACGCTGGTCCGCACCTAAAGCCGAACGTTCATCAGAGAGTTTTGTGGGGAGGGCCCCGGAGGGGGGTTTGAAGGAGTTTTACGCTTTGCTGGCGATAGCTTTCTTGGGCAACGCTGCCTCGAGGACCGTCCGCACGGGAAGCGCCTTCGCCGTTTTGGGAGAGGGCTGGAGCTTCTTGGCGGTGCTGGCAGCGACCTTCTCCTTAGGCAGGCTCGTGTCTTCGTTCTTGGGAGGAGAAATGAGTAAGAAGTACGGGTCTAAGGTGACCTCCTTAGGTTTGGCCTCCCTGGGAGCCGTCGGCCTCGGGTACGCGTTCTTGCCGTCGAGCTACTACCCCTTGCTCAGAGTGGTCCACGGCTTGAGCGCGGGCTTCACTTGGCCTTCGTTACAAGCGGTGGCTATGAGCAAGGTTCCCCGGGAGTACAGGGGAAGGGCTTCTTCCCTCTACTTCGTCTCGGGTAACTTGGCCTGGTTCTTCGCATTCGCAATAGGGGGCCTCTTAGCTGAGAAAGCGTTAGTCCCGAGCGCCGTCACGCTCTTCATACTTTCCGTCGCGACGCTCGCGTTCAAGGGAAAGGCGGCGAAGGAAAGGCGCGGGGGCAAGAGGAGGGCGTTCGTCCCTCCACTCTTGGCTTTGGTATTGACATCTGTTGCATTAGGGATGATGACTGTATTGGTGAATACGGAAGTTGCAATAGCAATGTTTGGAATGGAGTTCGGAAGGGCCTTCGGAGGGCTCTTGCTGGCAACTGCGGCTCTCGTTGGGTCGGTAATAAGTTACTTCCTCAACAAAAAGCTGATAGACGTCTTGGAGAGCCACTTGTCCTTGCTGCTCCCTGCGGTCGGCACGTCCTTGGCGGGCTTCTTGATCTCCGCCCCGCCCCCCTTATCGGTGGCCGGCCTCCTCTTGACCAAAACCTTAACTATGTGGTGGAGAAGCTCCGCCCTGGGGCTGGCGCGGGCGGGCGACGTGGGGAGAAGGGTTGGCGCCTTCAACGCTGCCGGCGACTTAGGGAGGCTGCTGGGCTCAGCGGTCAGCTCATCGGGCCCTTGGGCGGTGGTCGTATTGCCGGCGGCTTCCTTGGCCTTGGGCTTACTCGCTTGGGCTCAGAGCCGTTCCACGCTCTCCACGAGCTCGGCTGAGTGAAGGGCTACGTCCACGCCCAGCTCCTCTCCCTTTTTCTTTAATAGATTTCTGAGTTCACCAACGCTCACCTTGGCCCCCGCTAAGTCCACAACCATTATCATTGCAAACATCCCGCGGAGGACTGTTTGGGATATGTCTACTATGTTCACTCCGTGTTCAGCCAGCACCGAGGATATGCCGGCCACTATCCCGACCCGGTCCTTCCCGACCACGGTTATGACTGCGTATTGAGGCAACCGCTTCCCCCCGGGGTGCCAAAAAGGGGGACGTTTTCACGGTTAGTTGCGATTCAGCTCCCATGGAAACTTACCGTGTTTCTTAAAGTACTCATATATCCCCCCTTCCTTCATGATATTCATTATCATGGGGGGATAAGGTTTGAAGGAGTACTCTTTGCCCTTCGTAACGTTCCTGATTATACCCCTCTCCAAGTCTACCTCTAGCTCGTCCCCCTCGTTGACTTCATCCACGACCTCCGGAGCCTCTATGACCGGGAGACCTATGTTTATTGCGTTCCTGAAGAATATCCTCGCAAAACTCTTGGCTATCACAACGCTCACGCCCGAGTACTTGATGGCTATGGGGGCTTGTTCCCTAGAACTCCCCATCCCGAAGTTTTTGCCCGCTACTACCACGTCCCCGGGCTTTATCTTGTTCGCCAACTCCGGGTCCAAGTCCTCGAAAACGTGCTTTGCCAACTCGTAGTAGTCGGTAGTCTTGGCTTTGTATCGGAAGGGTATTATCATATCAGTGTCTATGTTGTCACCGAGTTTTGCGACTACTCTGCCCTTGATCATGTTGCTGCCCTCCGGGTCTCGGGCCCCGAGGGCTTTTCAGCCTTTGACTAGCCATTCCAATGCCTCTCCGGGGTCCTCGAAGGCCTTGACCTCGGCTAGTTCCCTCGAATCTATACCTTTTTCCATCAATTCGAAGTACTTGTCAGTATCCATTCCGTGGCCCTTGACTAGTGCGATCCTCTTCCTCTCTCGATAGGCCATCAAGACCTCCATTAGCGTGCCTGCCCCTCCGCCCAACGCGAGCAAGGCGTCGGCGGCACTCGTCAGCAGCGCGCTCCTGAAGTTCTCAGTCATGTTAGTGTGTATCACGGTCACGTGTTCCCTGTTCTCGGCCGGGCACTGGTAACCTAAGGGCAAGAAGATGTAGACCTCCACGCCCGCTCTCGCAGCCTCATCTACTACCTTACCCATGAGCCCCCAGCACCCTCCTAGTAATATCTTTACGCCTAGTTCTGCTGCCTTGGAAGCTAAGGATCTGGCCAACGTCACCGGTCCCTCGCAGCCGCACGCAGCTATAGCGATCTTCATGCTCTCTCCCGAGTCGGGTCTCTTGAGGGACGCGATAAGTTTGCTGCTTGCGAGACCCTTCACGAGGCGGCGATCGCCTGGGCCTCCTAACCTTCGAGGTTTCTTGGCCTTGCGAGGAGGAACTTCTGGTGCGGCGGCCGGGATTTGAACCCGGGATCACCGGCTTGGGAGGCCGGCATCCTAGTCCAGGCTAGACGACCGCCGCGCTCTCCGGGACGCGCTCCTTATTTTCGGTTAAAAGCGTTTCTGGGAGGGGATGAGGAAGGACGAGGGTGGGCGAGCGGTGAGCGGCGGTAAGTCTCGCCGACTCGAGCTGTACTTCGACGGGCTCTGCGAGCCCGTCAACCCGGGAGGGGTCGCCACTTACGGGTTCTTGGTTAAGGAGGGGGACGAGGTGGTCTGTTCCGGCAAGGGCCTAGTGGGGGTGGGCGCGCGGGGCGACGACGTCACCAACAACGTGGCTGAGTACACGGCCTTGATAAAGGCGTTGGAGTGCTTACTCGAGAAGGGCTTGGAGGGGGCGGAGGTAACGGTCAAAGGCGATTCCCAGTTGGTGATAAGGCAGTTGAAAGGCGAGTACAAGGTTAGGTCCCAGAGGATCGCACCGCTCTACGAGAGGGCCAAGGCGTTGTTATCCAAGTTTAAAGCCGAACTCCAGTGGGTTCCTAGAGAGCTCAACGAGGAAGCAGACGCCTTGAGTAGGGAAGCCTTTAGGGAGTACTTGAAGGCGAACAGAGAGGAATATGAAAGGTACTACCTTAAACCCTCTCGATCACGGTGACGCACTTGTCGCCCTCCCTCGTAACGGCCTTTACCCTACCCCCATCTGTCATTAGCTTTGGTTTCCACTCCCTCCCTTCCATGAGGGTTAGGGCAGTGGCGATCATGTAGGGCAGTGGGCACGCGGCCCCCTCCAGCTCGGCCCCGCCCACCCCTTTGGGGCAGATCTTACACCTCTTTGTGACCACAGAAATCTTTATGGAGCCGTCACCGACCTCCACGTCGTATTCGCTATCCGAGTACCCGTACTTGGAAAACATGACCTTCAAGTTCTCTTCTATACTTTTCTTCGGGTCGACCAGCCCGTGTGCCACGAAGTAGGCTAACACCCTCGGGGTGAAGTACTTGGAGATCACCCCGACCGTGCCTTGGTTGAGCGTTCCCAGTTCGCTCAATGAAGCTAACATAGAGGCCAAAGTGAGGGAGGGGAGGGGCACGTCCCTCTCCTTTATTACTTTTAAGGCCTCCTCGAAGCTCTTCTTGAGCTTCTTTGAGTTTTTGTTTGATTCGCGTAAGGTGCGGACTTCAGGCATGGGAGGTTCCTAGCTCGAGGGAGGCTGCGCCGTTATTAACGATTTCCTTACCAGTTAGTCAGATAGGACGGAGTTTTTCAACCTTTCTTCTAGCCTCTTCGAGCATCTCTTCCACATTCTCGAGGAAGTCCTTGGGCAACTTCTGGAACAAGGGCTTGGGCTTCTTGACCTCGCCAGTCGGTTCTGAGCCGCTTGTAAGGAGCTTCCCCCTCTCGTGTACGCTTCCTGGCTCGCCTATCATCTTCCAGAGCTCCTCTGCGGCCGAGGGCGCGAAGGGCGCCAAGTGGATGGCCACCTCCCTGAGTACGAACAAGCACGTGTACATGATGTCCCTCACTTTCTCCTCCTCTCCTTCTTTCAACAGCCTCCACGGTTCCCTCTCGTTCAAGCACTTGTTCCCTAGCCTGGCCATCTCCAAGACTACGCTTGAAGCTTCCTTTAGTTTTACCTTATACATAGCGCTTACGTACTTCTCGTGAAGTTCGGATATGCTCCTCTTAACCTCTTCGTCGACCCTTCCTCGGACCGAGCCTCCGAGGCGCCTCTCCACGAAGGTCAGCACCCTGTGTGCGAAGTTGCCTATATCGTCGTTCAGCTCGCTGTTGACTATTCTGTAAAACTCCCTCCACGTGAAGTTGGTGTCCCTCTCCTCGGGCCTCATCCTAATTAGGGCGAACCGCCAGTAATCTGGGTTGGGCACCACTTCTAGCGCCTCGTCTATCCAAACGCCCACCCTCCTTCTCTTGCTAAACTTCTTGCCCTCGTACATCAAGTACTCAGTTGCGGATATGTTGTAGGGGAGGGGATACTCCTCTCCGGTGGCCTTGAGGAGGGCCGGGAGTATGATAGAGTGGAACGGTATGTTGTCCTTTCCAATAAAGTATACGGGTCTCGAATTGATATCTTTCCAGAACTTTTCGAACAAGTTAGTCCCGTTCTTAACGTCGAGCTCTTTGACTGCTGAGAGATAGCCCAAGACCGCTTCGAACCATACGTAGACGGTCTTCCCCTCGGCCCCGGGGAACGGTGCGGGTATGCCCCACTTGTTGTCCCTGGTCACCGACCTGGGCGTGAGCCCCTCCTTTATCCAGTTTAGCGTAAACTTCTTGACGTTGTCTGGCAAATCGCTCTTCTCGAGCCACTCTACGAGTCCCTCGGCGGCTCTGGGCAAATCGAAGAACCAGTGCAGCGTCTTCTTCCACACCGGCCGGGAGCCGCAGAAGGCACAACGGGGGTTAACCAAGTCTGGAGGGTCCAAGAGTTTTCCACACTTCTCGCACTGGTCTCCCCTGGCGTCCGGGGCCCCGCAGTAGGGACAAGTTCCCACCGTGAACCTGTCCGGCAAGAACATCCCGTCCTTGGGGCAGTACGGCATAACCATTTCTTGGGTGAATATGTAACCGTTTTCGTATATCTTCATAAAGGTCTCTCTTACGAACTCCACGTGTACTGGGTTGTGCGTTCGAGTGTAGTTATCAAAAGATATCAAGTACTTTTCGAACAACTTCTTTACGTACTCGTGTACCTTGTCCGTCAGCTCTTTGGGCTCCAGCCCCCTCTTCCTGGCCTCCACCTCTATCGGTGTCCCGTGCTCGTCGCTCCCGGAGACGAACACCACCTCTTCGCCCATGAGCCTCAAGAACCTTGCAAACACGTCTGCAGACAGTATGGAGCCGATCAAGTTGCCTAAGTGCGGCACCGTGTTGACGTAAGGCCACGCGCTCCCCACTATCCACTTAGCCACCCTCGTCCCCGGAGGCTTTGGGGGTCACGAGCATAAAACGGGAGCTGTACAAGCGAGGGGTTTAAAGCTTGGGGGACGGATGATACCGCCATAGACCCCTTTTAAGCTTTCTTAGGCAGCTATACACCCAACGGGAGCGTCGGATGGATGCGATAGTTAGGTTCAGCAAGATGTGGGAGGAGGGGAGCAAGGGCGGCAGGAGGTTCTTGATATTCGGTCCCAAGGAGGGAGGCGAGGAGCCGCTCAAGAAGAAGGTGTTCAAGGCACGGTATCTAATAGAAAAGCAGATAGACAAGATAGGGTATACTATCAACAAGCTGAAAGAGAGGGACGAGAGGCTGTTTAACAAGCTGGTAGATAGCATAGTAAATCACGACGAACTTAGGGCGAAGATACTGGCCAGTGAGATTGCGGAAATAAGGAAGATAGCCAAGACACTAATGACTACTCAGCTAGCTCTTGAAAGGGTTAAGTATAGGATGGAGCTGTACTTAACAATAGGTGACGTAGCGAGCACTCTGGCGCCGGTGGTACCGGTTCTAGGTATACTGAAGGGTCAACTGCTGAAGGAGATACCGGAGCTAGGGATAGAACTGAGCAAGATCCACGAAGAGCTGGAGGAGGTGGTCGACGAGATGAGCTTCTACGGAGCGGCGGAGGCGGACGTGGTGCTGGACAAGGAGGCTAGGAAGATACTGGAGGAGGCGAGGACGCTGGCGGAGAGGCAAGTGGAGACAGAGTTCCCCAGCGTCTCCCTCTCCAACACGACCAAGATCTAAAGGCTCCCGTACTTCGGGGCCTCCCTCCACTTGCCTCCGTGTTTTAGGGCCACCGTGCTAGACGCAACCGCCCTCACGCTTCCCACTTCATAAAGGTATATTTTATAGTAATCCAGTTCTTCCTTCCTACATTCCTTGCACTCCCACGCGTAACCCGCGTTGCCGTAGACGTCCACGAAGAACACCGCCGCCCCGCTACCTTCCGGGAGTACCTCCTCCAGCCACCCCTTCACCCTCATGGCGGTCAGTAGGGGGTCCTCGCTGTAGTTTTCCATAACCGCCCACGCGACGGCCGCGGTGTCGGCCAGGACGCCGGAGCCCATCATCCTCCTGACCGGATAGGGGGCCTCGAGAGTCGAGGGGTCTATGGTCCCGTTATAGCCAACCCAGAGAATGTTGAGGACACCTACGGGCTGGACGTTCTGAGGGTGGGCCTCTGTTCCCTTTATACTAGTCTTCCTCACGTGCACCAAGTTCAGCGCCCCGAAGTTGTTGTGCAGAAACCGGAGGCCCCTCTCGTCCTCCCACACGGCCCTCGTGCTTCTGTACTCGACGAACCTTCCCTCCTCTACCCCCACGAACCCCCAGCCGTCGGGGTGGTTGGGCTCCTTGTTCTTCCACCTCCTCGCTCCGTAAGGGTCGTCCCTTGCCGCTTCTACTAATGCCTTCACCAAGTCTTCCGAAAACCCTTTCATAATTAACATTCTGCACAACTTCCATCACCCTGTCAGGAAGAGGGGAGCCGTTTCGTTCAAGAATTTCACGAACTCATCGTACTTCATCTTCAAGTAAAGCCCGGCTAAAACCGATATTAGCGTCAGTAGGAACAGCGTTCCATAGAATATTATTTGGTCAGTCGTCAGCTCGACGCCTAGGACGACCAGTCCCCTCCTCAACACCTTAATACCTCCCTTATCACAACGCGAGAACCAAAATTAATGCTCTCATAGGCCCTAGTACGGTGGTCTCTGTGAAGGCGCTGATACTCGCCGGGGGGTACGGCAAGAGGCTGAAACCGCTCACCGAGGAGCTGCCCAAACCTTTGCTCCAAGTGGCCGGAAAGCCCATAGTCGCTTGGCAGTTCGATTTATACAAGAAGCACGGAATAATGGAAATAGTTATGGCTGTAGGCTACTTGAAGGAAAAGGTAATAGAGCTGGTCGGGTCCGGCAGCAAGTACGGTATGAGGGTAATCTACGTCGTCGAGGAGGAGCCTTTAGGGACGGGGGGAGCTATAAAGAACGCGGAAAGCGCGCTAAGGAACGAAGAAATGTTCGTGGCTTCCAACGGGGACGTAATAACTAATTTAGACGTTACTAAGCTGTGTAACGTCTTGAAGAACAGCGACGCCGTCGTTGCTATGTCGCTCGTCCCCCTCCCCTCCCCTTACGGGATAGTAGTAACCGACGAAGAGGGTAAGGTGCTGGAATTTAAGGAGAAACCTAAGATACACGACTACTGGATAAACGCAGGGGTGTATTGTATGAGGAACGAGGTGTTCGATTACCTGCCCGAGAGCGGGGACGTGGAGAAGACGGCCTTCCCCCAGTTGGCCGAGGAGGGGAAACTGGTGGCGGTCAAGTACCCGGACGCCTTCTGGAAGAGTGTGGACACCTTCAAGGACCTAGAAGAGGCCAACAGGATCTTATCCGAACTGAGCTTGTTCTAAGGTGGGAGGCTTGGACGAGAGGTCCGTGGCCTTAGTCACCGGAGCCCTGACCGGCGCCTTTGCCGCGCTCGGGGCCCTTTCCTTGAGCTCCGGTTGGGACGCCTTCGTTTACAACGCCGCGGCCGCCCCCCTAATCTTGGGCTTGTTAAGCGCGCTACTGGCGTACATGTTGGCAGAGACCTTGTCGTAAAGATTTTACTCTACGAACTCCTCACCGAAGAATAGGGGAAAGATGATGGCGCACTGCTCTATAATGGCGATTGCGTTCTCTACGTCCTTCGCGGTGTCGGTGGTCACACTCCTCACGCTCTCAGCCGTTTACTTGTTGGGCTTGGCGAGCCCTCTTTTAATTTTGGTCGGAGGGGCGCTCGGAGGAACGTTGGCCTACGTCCTCTCCTCGGCCCTCCTCAACGCTTGTGGGGGTGCGGGTCAGTGAATCCCAGCCCTCCTCACCGCTCGGGGCGGCGATCGATACCTCATCCCCTCTTGTTGAGGCGACTGCTACACTACATCTACGGCGCCGAGCCCCGGTGCTCCCTGGAGGGGGTAACGCTAAAGTACTCGAAGACCGGGAAGCCGCGCTACGCGATCTTGAACGGGAAGAGGCTCTTCACGATAAAACCCAACGACATGTCAATAACCCTCTCCCCGGATGGGGCGGCCCTCTTGGAGAGGTGTTTCCCCCCGAAGGTCGCCAGAGTTTACGTCTCGGAGGTCCCCGAGAAGACCGTCTTCGCGAGGCACGTGACTGATTCGGACGAAAGGATAAAGAGGGGCGTAGACGTCTTGGTAATCTACGGCTCTCGTCTCGTAGCGTTCGGCAAGGCCGTGATGTCCGGGAGGGAGATGAAGGAGCTTAATTTGGGCGAGGCCGTGAGGGTTAGGGGTAAGGTGCTGTGAGGAAGGTCAAGTTCGTCCCGATGGACAAGGGGTCTACAGACTTCAGGGGCTCCGTGCTGGTCACGGGCTTCATGGGCTTTGGTCTAGTAGGCTTTATCGCTACGGACTTCTTGTTGAACAAGCTAAAACCGGAAAAGATAGGGTACTTCGTGACCAAGTACTTGCCGGAGCAAGTGTCCTATTCCGAGGAGAGGGGGTTGGAGCTTCCCTTCGAGCTTTACTACAAGGAGGTGGAGGGCAAAAAGATATTGATCCTGATGAACAGGTGGGTGCCCGTCACTGTGGAAAGGTTCGCATATGTGGACTATGTTGTTAAGTGGGCGAAGAAGAGGGGCGTTGAGACCATTTACGCCTTCGGGGGGCTTGACAACTCCTACAAGGAAGAGCCGAAGGAGAGGTTGAGGTGGGTGAAGACTAGACACTACGACGGACCCTTGCCCGACGGCAAGCCTATGACGGGAGGCCTTAAGGTAATAGGCCCCTTGGCGCTCCTGTTGGCCTCGGCGGAAGTTCGAGGGGTAAAGGCGCTTGCTATATTACCCTTCTGTGAGTCCATGAGACAGGACCCGAGGGCCTCGGCCGTGGGGTTACAAGAGTTCGCAAGAATAGTGGGCCTTAGCTTGGACGTGAGCGAACTCGTGGAGAGGGCGGAGAGCATAGAGTCGGAACTGGAGAGGCTGAGGAAGATGCTGGAGTCCGGGGCCACTGGGAGGGAGTCCCACTACATGTAGTCCCTTAACTTCTCGGCCAAGTCTTTCGGCAGAGGCCGCGGACACTCTATTTGTGAAAACGGGTAGGCCCCCTCCAGCCCTCCCGGGACCCGGAGCCCGCAGCCGGCCTCCGTTTCTCCCTCCCCCACTTCCGTGGCCCTCCTCAAGGCTTCCATTAGGAAGTGGACCGAAGGGGAGAGGGAGTCTGCAACGAAGAGCGCTCTAGGATAGGAGTAGTCCGGGCAGTCGAGCTTCAACCTCTTTAACATCTCAATTCCTCTGGCGGTGGTCCGACACACGAAGTCAGCGTACTGGAAGAAGCGTCCTATCGGTATTAATGCCCTCGCGTAGGACAAAACCTTCTCTAGCCTCTGGGGACCTATTATTACGTCGCACCCCGACAGGACCTTCAACGCGGCCTCGCACTCGTCCTCGGCCTCACAACACTTGAGTTCCCCGCACAGCTCCCTCGCGTTGGCGACGGGCGTTTCTACCCCCAGATCCTTTATCACTAGCACCCTCGCCCCGCACTGGCCGGCTTTGTAGGAGGCCCTCAAGCCTCATTCCTCCTTCAGTAGGCATATGTAGTACTTTACGTTATCCTTAAACTTCTCTTGGAAGTTCTGCAACAGTACCACGAAGCCGCCTATAGAGAACAGCTTCTTGTTGCCGTCGTCCCTCACCAAAACCCCCCTGCCGCAGAAGTCCGTACCTTGCTTGAATTGGGGCACCTCCTCGCTTATCACGAACCTCGCCGTCTCGCCTTTTACAAAACTTATCAAGTCCTCGTGCAGCAACATCTCCACTTTCTTGTCGTCACATTCAAATATCAATATGTTGGTATACGGTATTTTGCCCTTCCGTATGTCGGTAACCTTGCCGCTGCACTCCAACTCCAGCCCCACCGCCGACCCGAAAAAGGGCTTAATTTCTAAGCCGGAGGGGTAGGGTAAGGGAGTTGTGGAAGAGAATAGCACTAGGGCTGACGATCACAGTACTAGTCATGTGGATTTACATAAAGCTCACAAACGTTGACTTGAGCGCGTTCTATAGGGTCCCTCTGTACGCCGTTGTGGCCTCCGTAGCGCTGAGCGTCGTGTCGGACGCCGTGAGGGCCTTCAGGCTGAGAATGCTTTCCAAAGGGATGGGGGAAGAGCTCAGTTTGAAGGACTCTGTGCTCATATGGGAGGCATCGAGGCTCTTAGCGGTTTTGACGCCGGGCTTCTACGGCGGAGAGGTACTCAGGATAAGCACGCTGTCAAAGAAATTCGGCGTCCACAAGTCAGTGGCTATAAACGTGTTGGAGACCACTTCCGAGGCGGTGGCCATAGGGATAAATTCGGTAGTGGCGTTCGCGATGCTGTGGCTTGGCGGCTTCGACGTTAATATAGCTCCCTTAATCCCTCCCGTCTTCATAGGGACCCTTCAAGCCCTCGGGGGTTCCTTGGTGCCAGCACTCAACTGCCCGAGAGCCCTCAAGGGGAAGGTGAAGGAGCTGTGTGAGGGGATAAGGGAAGCTATAAGCTTGGCTGGCTACGAGACCTTCGGCGCAGCGGTCCTCGCCTCCACTTTTGGGGTAGTTCTTTACTCGATGTCCTTCGGGGTGATAGCTTCTGCGTTGAGCAGGGCGGGTACCGTGGGAACTCTGACCTTCGCGTCCGCGCTTCCGCTGACGGTGATCCCCATAACTCCGGGAGGGGTGGGACTACCGGAGAGCGCGTGTACGCTCGCCTACCCTAAGTTGGCGGAGAGCTTGACCGTTTGGAGAATAATAAACTTAACTTCTACTGTCCTCGCCTCAACCGCTTCCCTCAGCCTCTTGGGGCTCTCGTCTTCAATTCCATCGCCCCCTCGGGGACTACTAGGACGTGGTAGTCGTCTCTCCCGCCGTACGGTTCCCAATGGACCATAACTACCTTCCCCTTGACGGTGCTCTTGAACCTCCTAACCTCGCCCTTGCCCGTCAAGCCGTAAGCGTACGTGCTTCCTTCCTCTATTTCGTCCCCTTCTTTGACAGTCACCCCGACCTTCACGTGGGACACTCTGAAGAGCTTCACCTTGCTCCCCTTAGGCACCAATATCGCCTTGTTCTCGTTTGGTAGATGTATTAGGAAGGTCACTTTTGCTTCCTCCTTTAGTCTGTCCACGAGCTCGTCCAAGGGGGTTTCGTAGGGGACCTTGCCCAAGGCTCCCGGGACCCTCTCCTTTACGAAAGTCACCTCGTTCCCTTCCACCACTGCGTACTCCTCCCCTTCTTTGCCCTCTACGAAGAGCCGGGGGAACTTGTAGGGGTCCATCAGTACTCCCTCTTCACCGCGAAGTCTACCATCTCTTTCAACGCCTTCAAAGCCGCCTCGTCCTCGAAGCTGACCGACCCTAGTATTTCGTATGCCCTCTTTTCGAACGCTTCGGCCAACTTCATTGCATAGTCCAACGCACCGGACCTCTTTATGATCTCGGCGACCTCCTCCAAGACCTCGTATGAGGTCTCCTTGCCTAAGACGGATTTGACCCTCTCTGCCTCGTCCTTAGGTAAGTTCCTTAGGGCGTATATCACCAGTATAGTCTTCTTTCCCTCTCTCAAGTCGTTGTACTTCGGCTTCCCGGTGACCTTCTCGTCACCTAACAGCGACAACACGTCGTCCTTGATCTGAAAGGCCTTTCCCAGTATAAGGCCAAACTCCTTCATGAGGTCCTTAACTTCCCTCCTCTTCGCGGTTAACGCTCCCAAGGCGGCAGAGGCGCCGAAGAGGGCGCCGGTCTTCTTCTCTATCATTTCCAAGTATTCCTCTTCCGTTACTTCCCAACGCTTCTCGAACTCCATGTCCATTGCTTGTCCCTCTGCCACGGTCACGGCACTCCAAGTGAGCTCAGCGGTCATCTCCTTCACGAGGTCTGGGGAGTGGGGGGACTGGAGCAAGGCTTCGTAGGCCTTGGCGTAGAGCAAGTCGCCCGCGAGGATGGCCATGGGCTCCCCATAGAGGACGTGGACCGTGGGCACCCCCCGCCTCAGCTCGTCTCTGTCCATTATGTCGTCGTGGACCAGAGTGAAGTTGTGCAAGAGCTCTACGGCCGCCGCTGCCGGCAGCGCCTCTTCCAGCTCGCCCCCAAGGGCCTTGTTGACCAAGAGCACTAAGGCGGGCCTGAGCCTCTTGCCTCCTTTGGAGGGCAAGTGTCTCGCGGCCTCGTAGAGCTCCTTCGGGCTCCCCTCCAAGACTTCCATTATTTTCCCGTCAATTAGGGGTTTGAACTCGTTGAGGTATCGCGCCAGCGTTTCCACGACTGTTCCCCCATCCTGCGGAACTGGGATCTTAAAAGGGGTCAACCGGTCCGTGAAGCCGTCATCCCAACTGGTCGTTGACCGCTAAAAGCCGTTCATCCCCCGAAGAACTCGTCCGCCAAGAGCTCTTCTTTCTTCTCCTCTTCTTTTCCTTTCTCTTCCTCCTTCTCTTCTTTCCTTTCTTCGCCTTCCTCGAGGAGCAACCCTTCCTCCGGTATCTCTCTTCCTCCTTCTTCGCCGAGTATCTCTTCGCCGAAGAAGGCCTCTTCGCCGAGCTCCGGCGGGGCTTCGGCGGTGACCTCCACCTCCTTCACCTCTTTCTTCAACAGTTCCTTCGCTATGTTCTTTATCCTCTCAACCAAGTAGGGTTCAGTGAGGTCTAACACTATTATGTTCTTCATTTGGACTAGCATAGAGGCTTCGAACGCGTTGGCGGGGAGTATGATTACGTACCTATCCACTCCGGTGTCCAACGCCTTAGGGACTCTGGACGTTATCGCGAGCGACGGGTCCTTCTCTTCGGCGAAGTCTATCGCCAACACGCGCCCTTGGGGAGTCCTCGCTATTATGTCGAACACGTGCTCTATGCCGCTCCTTCCCCTCTCCTTTCCGGGGCTCTCGACCATGAGGCCCAGTTCCCTCAGGGCCTCGATTATGTCTTGTTTGTGTAGCTCTCCGCTCGTGAGCAGCCTCTGGCCGAGGGGAGTTAAGGTGAACTCGTAGACCGGCTCGTAGCTAGTGTTGAGGTAGTCGAACTGGTGGCTGCAGTTTCTGCAGTAGAACACTATGAGCGGTTTGTTGCTCTTCCTCTTGCAGTTTAAGCACTCGAAGACCTTACCTATGACTACGTAGTCCAAGCCTTCCTTCCTCAAGGGCCTCTTACACTTCGGGCACACCAGTTGGCCCGTGTTCGGGTCCCTGAACTTGGACTCGGTATCGATGTAACCACAGAGGGTGTGCTGAATTATGTAAGTGGGTTCTATGTTAAAGCTCTTACACCAAGGGCAGAGGAGCCTGGAGGAGACGTGGATGGAACCACACCTCGGACAGTGGATTAGCCTGTCTACGATCGACTTGTCTACCAGCTTGTACCTTATAAGCTTCTCAATGATGCTCCTCCAGTTAGGTAAATCCTCGAACGGGGGGTACCTAATGCCGGTCTCCAACCCTATCCTGGGCCTGACCGAGCCCATTTTGAATATAGTAATTAGGATCTTACGTGCAATTGGGTCGCTCGTGAGCTCCTTCTTTACTTCTTCCGGGATGCCCAGAGTTGTGGGTTGAAAGGACACTAACGCTCCCGACGTTAGGGACACGCTTCGCCCTTTATTAAATGCGGAGCTTCAGAGGTACCCCCTGAGGGCGGCCTCCACGGCCGCCGCCAAGGCGCGGGCCGGGTCGCAGGCCCCTTCCCCCAAGACGAAGGAGCACTCCCCCACCCTGGCCTTGACCTTGCCCCCAGCCCTGCTCAGGTAGATCTTTTCTGTAACAATGATTCCCTTCGCCCTTTCTATATCGTCTTTTGTGAAGCTTGTCCCTAAGAGTTCGGCCACCTTGGGGGCGAGCTCCTCCACCGCCCGGACTCTCTCCTTTATTAGGGTAGCCTTGCCCCACTCCTCGACCAAGTCCAAGTCGCCTCCTCCGTAGTCCAACGTCTTTGGTCTAACTTTGATGAAGGCAGGTTTCGGGAGCACTGGCCCGACCACTATGGCCTCGCCGGGCTTGAGCGAGGGCAAGTCCGAAGCAAGCCTGGCCCCTAGCTCTTCCGATGAGTTCGCCACGGCCTCTTGGTCCTTAGGGTTGATTATTCTCATTATTATCTGGCTCTGGCACTGGCTTAGGACGGTTTGGTCGACCCTGCTGGGCCTCTGAGTTATTATTGTGAGCAGTACTCCGAACTTCCTCCCCTCTGATGCTATTCTCTTTAGCAAGTTAGCGGTCCAGACGTTCTCCTCGGAAGGAGGAGGGGCGAACCGGTGGGCCTCCTCCACGACGACCATTACCGGGAATGGGTACTTCTCACCCGGCACGTCCCTCACGGACCTCACCCTCGCTTCGAAGATCCTTTTGAGCACGTCGTATACTAAGTGTACCTGGACCTCCCTCTTTATGCCGCTTAAGTTGAACACCGTTGCGGTTGATGGCCTTAAGAACGACATCAACGGCGTCGGTCGGGTGTCGTAGACGCCCAACCTTTCTAATTCCGAAACGTACTTTATTAAGTCATAGACTGGGTCGGGGCCTTTCCTAACAACGCTCCATAGCTTCTTTACCGCTTTTTCATCAATGGGAAAGTCTTTTGACTTCAACAAGGAAGCGAACTGATTGAATGATCGCGATATCTCCGACGCTTCCGCCACCGCGTTCAAGTAATCCACCATTCTCCTCAAGCTGAGCGCTTCCCGGTCGCCGCCCTCCTTGAAGGCCTTCTGGGCGGCAGACCTAACCCCCTCCAGCACGGCCCTTATCCTGGTGGCAGTTTTCGGTATTCCCATGACGAAGGCCAATTCGTCCGTGTCTACAGTGGTTAAGTCTATCTTGTAGAGCACGTCGCCCTCCTGGTCAGCGTGGGCCTTTAGGACCAGCGCGTCCCCTCCCAGCTCCTTCACCTTCTCCTTTATTGGGACGTACTCGCCATGCGGGTCCAAGATTAGGACTGTGGCCCCCTTCCTCAACAGCTCCTCTATTAAGACTACGCTGGTCCACGTCTTTCCCGAACCCGTCGCAGCTATTATCGCTAAGTGTCTCACGAGGGCGTTCATGTCTAACTTTATTTGAACGGAAGGTCTGTTCTTCAAGTTTCCGATCCATAAGCCCCTCTCCTCGGGGACTGAGTATACTCTAGAGACGTCCTCGTCCGAGGCCAAGTAGACCCACTGCCCTACAGAGGGAATCCCCTCGTCCAAGCTCCTCACTCCGGCGAGCGCCACGGCCGTCTTGCCGTCCAAAGGCATCTTACTGGCTACGTCCCACGGTACGTCCGAAGGCAAGAAGGGCTTTACCCTTACCCACTCCACGTAACCTAACACCTTTCTTCCGCCATCCTCAAAGTAAACGAATTCGAACTTGCTGAGCTTGGCAGACGTATCAACGACTACTGTATAGGAGTCCAACCCTTCTACTTCCACCACCCTCCCGACAACCTTCACAATAACTTCCTCGGGGCTTTCTTTGGCATCCGAGGTATATGGGGACAGAGGGGTTGCCGTAACTGGCGAGGCCCTTGAGGGTCCACTTCTTGGGCACAGGCCCGGCCAGCGGGTGGCCTGCCTACGGGAAGGAGACTAACAAGAAGAGGAGGCCGAGCACGTACGCCTTCGAGTGCGACGGGGCGAAGTTCTTCATAGACGTAGGATCTTGGGAAGCCGCGTTGGAGGGGGCGAAGAAGCTGGGGGAAGTAGACTTCATATTGATAAGTCACGCACACGTGGACCACTGGGGAGGGCTCAACTTCTTCCGGTGGGGCCCCCAGTTGCCCACACTATCTACCAAGGAGACTTTCGAACACCCGTATTTCAAGGAGATCAGGGATGCCCCCTTCTCGCTTAAGCTTACCGAGGTGAAGCCGTTTGAAACGATTGAAATAAAAGGAGTAAAGATAACTCCATTTCCTTTGAACCACTCTATACCGGCAACCGGGTTCTTGGTGGACTGCGGGAGGAGGCTGGCCTACGCGTTGGACACCAAGTGGCTCCCTCAAGAGAGCTTAGAGCTGCTGAGGGGTTCCGTGGACTATTTAGTGGTGGACGCCGCCCTTCCCAAGGGCGAAGAGGGGGCCCACAACACCTACGAGGAAGCTTTGAGGCTAGGAAAGGAAATAAGAGCCAAGAAGGTGTTCGCAGTTCACTTGCTCCCTTCCGTGAGCGAGGCAGACGTGGTAGCGGAGGGAGAGGCGTTGGGGATAAGCGTGGAGGTCCCCGACGACGGGGACTCCTTTGAACTCTGAATTTTCTTCAATACCATCTCTCTTAACCTCTGGAGGAGCTTCCTCTTGTCCTCCATGAGGACTACGTCGCTGAAGGCGTTAGCCACTATTATGTGCGCGAAGGGGCTCGGTACCTCCAAGGGGCCGACCACCTCTACCTCCACTTCCCCTTCCACTATTCTTCTCACCGTCTCCTCGGCAGCTTCTATGTTCATGTAGTCTTCCAATATTTCCCGTAGCGTCTCCTTGTATATGGGGAAATCTTCCAACCCTTCCACTACCTTTATTAGTTGCTGCGCCGACAGCTGCATCCTCTCTGGAGTTTTTTCCCTTCCTTTATACCTCTTTAATATCATAAAGCCCCTCTGGGCGCAGTGCCTGAACCTCCTCTTGAAGAGTTCAGTCCTCTTTACCGCTTCCTCCACGTAACTTCTCAAGTTAGCCGGAGTCACGGAGAAGAGCAGCTCCTCCACGTCCACCTCTGGACGGCCGGGCACGGTGAGCATGAAGCCGTAGTCAGTAACGGTTACGCTCACGTTGGTTCCGGTGAGCTGGCCCAGCTTGTAGGCGTAAGCCCGAGAGAGGGCGTCTATCCCCCTCCTCCCTATTAGGAAGTGGAATATGAAGTTCCTCCTGTCCTCCTCATCCCAGATTTCCACCAAGTAGGTGCTGTCGCCCGGGACCACGCCGACGTAGTCCAACTGCTCTTGGGCGTAGTCCTTCAAGCTCTTGGCAGCCCACGGCTCTAGCTGGTATTCCTCTACCAACTGCTCTAAGCTTATCTTAGTCAACATCTCCCTAAACTTGGCCACCTCTCTGGCGGAGTCGTAGGCCAAGGGGAGCATTTCGCTGAACCAAGCCGGGACGGTGGGCCTCTCGCTGGGCGCCGGCTCTACGTAAATACTCATTCCCTTGGAATACAAGAACCTATACGTCTTTCCGGAAAGCACGAACACGTCGCCGGGAACCAGGTTCTGGGCGAAGAGCTCCTCCACGTGGCCCAGCTGTTTGCCGCTCTTTGAGTCCACCACCTTTACCTTGCTCTCGTCCGGAATGGTCCCCGCGTTCATTAGAAATATCATTCTGCTTGTTCTCTTTCTCTTCAACACGTTCTTCTCTTTGTCCCAGAAGAGTTTCGGGAACACCTTCTCCTCTTCCAACCCGTACTCCCCCGCCAAGTACTTTACTACTGACTCGAAGTCCCTCTCGTCCAAGTCCCAGTAGGGGTATGCCCTCTTGGTGACCTCCAGGGCGAAGTCGTAGGGAACCTCCCCTAGCTCGAGGGTGAGGGCAATTAGGTGTTGGGCGAGCACGTCTAAGGCGTTCCTTGGTATCCTCACCCTGTCTATCTTCTTTTCCCTAGCTAACTTCGCTAGCACGGCGTTTTCGAGCAAGTCGTCCCTGTCGACCACAATTATCCTTCCCTTGGAAACGGCGTCTATCCTGTGCCCCGCCCGGCCGACCCTCTGCAGCAGCCTGCTCACGCTCTTAGGGCTAGAAAGCAATATAACCAAGTCCACGTGGCCTATATCTATTCCCATTTCTAGCGACGTCGACGTCACTACGACCTTCAGTTCTCCTTTCTTCAGCTTTTCCTCGACCTCCAACCTAACCTCTCTAGACAAAGACGAGTGGTGGGCGGCCACCTTGTCTGCCAGCCCCTCCTTCTCCAAGTATTGCTTCAGCTTGAACGCAACTTTCTCCGTGGAGTGTCTCGTGTTAGTGAAGATCAAAACGGTCTTGTGCTCTTTTATCAAATTAACTATGGTTCTGTAGATAGCTTCGTTTAGTTCCTCCGCGTCAGCGTTGACTATGTCCTTAACCGGGCACAAGACCTTTATGTCCACCGGCTTAGCGAATCTTGCGTCTACTATCCAAACGTCCCTCCCCTTCCCGCCTAAGAACTTGGCGACGGTCTCTAGGGGGTGAATGGTAGCGCTCAACCCGATCCTCTGGAACTCGCCGGCGTGCAGCGCCAAGCGCTCTAAGGTAAGCGTCAAGTGGGTGCCCCTCTTGCTAGAGGCCATCTCGTGTATCTCGTCTACAACGACCCATTTGACGTCTTTGAGCTTCTCTCTAAACTTCGGAGAGACCAAGGACAAGGCCAAGCTTTCCGGGGTGGTTATCAAGACGTGTGGGGGCCTGCGGAGCTGCCTCTGCTTCTCAGAGGGAGAGGTGTCGGAAGTCCTAATGGCAACCCTTATCTCTTGGACCCCTTCCTCCGCCCTCTGGTAGATCTCGTTGAGCGGTTCTATTAGGTTCCTCTTCATGTCGTTTCCCAAGGCCCGAAGGGGGGAGACGTAGACGGCGTACACCTTGTCCTCCAACAGCCCTCCATCTGCCATTCTGAACAAGTTATCTATTATGCCAAGGAAGGCTGCCAACGTCTTTCCCGTCCCTGTGGGAGAAGATATGAGCACGTTCTTGCCCTCTTTGATCAACTTTATTGCTCCCCTCTGAGGCGGGCTCAAGCTGCCGTACTTCTCCTTGAACCATTCCCTAATGGTCGGGTGGAGGAGCTCTAGGACCTCTTCGGAAGGGGGGAGCTCTCGGAGGAGCCAGTACACCCTCGATGCCCGTCTGGGCGCTATTCACAAAAAATTAAGTTTAGCCCCAACAGCCGCTGGCCAAGTAGACCTTCCCCTTTACCACTTGTTGCTGGGTGGTCAACCCGCCTACGGTCGGGTTCACTATTGCGGTGTAGCAAGGCTTCTTGCCCAGAGTTAAGGTTATGAATAGCGAGGAGGCCTTCTGGGGAACGTTCTTTAACTTGAACTTCAGCTCTCCCACGTTACTCTTTATAGTTACGGTGGTGTTAGTAAAGTTACCCAAGCCGAATATCCTCTTTACCCTCGGCTCCAGCGATATCCCGGTGGCCACCGCGATCGTAGGTTCCAATTTACCTACAGTGAAGTTCTGGTATACGTTATTAACGTCGAACACATAGGTCTCGAAGCCGTTCTTCGTAGCAACTAAGAAGAGCGCATCCCCTACGTAGCCGTTGCCCATGTAGTCTCCCACACCGACGAAGTTGTATATTCCGGGCAGCGTGTAGACGACGGTCTCGTTGCGTAATATGTTATGAAACCTCAACACGAACGTGCCCATGTTGCCGAGGCTTATCAGTATGAAGTAAGGGTTGCTGGAGTACGGTTTGTTCTCCAAGAATATCGGCGCGAACGTAGCTACCTTCATCTTAATTAGGTCTTCCTTACCTTTGACTTCACCGCCGTTGCCCTTGTAATGGTAATACATTAATGGCGACATCTTCTTCATCCACAGAACCAAGCACCCGTTCCCGTCCAACAAGTCCGGCAAGGGGTTGACCACACTTACGTTGGCGCCCAAGTTGAATGTTATATTTGACTTCACCTTACCCTTCAAGACGTCGTAGAGAGTGCAGTAGACCAAGGTGTCGTTCCCCGCTTTCTTTTCACTTATCTCCCAAGCGTAGATGTCTTTCTCCTTCACAAATATCCCTACCTTAGCGTCCGGGGAGCGTGCGTACTTGCCCAAAGGCTTAGCCTCGTTCCCGTACACTGCGTAAAGGGTTCCGTTAATTCCGAGGAGGAGCTTGCCGTCCAAGGTCGCCGACTCGCCCTTTCTGGGGTCGAAGACCGGCACGACCGGGCCCTCTATTTTGAACTTGCCTACGACCTTGTTGCCATTTATAGTCCATATCTCTTGCGTCTGGTTTACCGTGTTAACGAACAGGAACGCCGTGCCGTCCTCGCCCGGGTAGGTCAAGGGCTGAGCCGTTACTGCCCCCTTGAGCTCCGTGAACTCCAGCGGGTATTCGGTGGTTACCTTAGGCACCCCCTCGGCTGGGGCGCCGAAGCGCTCTCGTTGAGGCGTCGGGGTTTGAAGCTGGGATGGCTTGCTGCTGAGCACTAGGAAGGTTATGCAGAGGCCGGCTATCAACGCCACAGCGAGGGAGGCCACCACCAAGAGCTTCTTGTTAATTTGGAGCTTCTGAGGAGAGCTCATAACTTCCTCCGCGGGACCTTTACGAGTCACCTTATCACTCCTGTGGTGCGCGCCAGCCTCTCAGCAGCCTCCCTAGTCAAGCCGTCGCTGCCTAAGATCGTGTACCTCTCAGGCCTTATTTTGTGGGCTATGATAAGCGCTTCTATTACCTTTTCGTCATTCACGCCCAGCTCTTCTGCTGTGGTCGGTAGGCCCAAGTCCTTCAATACTTTCCTCACCTTCCTCCAGAGTTTGGAGCCGTGTAAGTAGAGCATCATTATGGTCCCTACCCCCACTTGCTCTCCGTGAAGCGCCGGCCTGTTGGCTATCGTATCCAACGCGTGGGAGAACAAGTGCTCGCTCCCGCTGGCCGGCCTGGAGGAGCCGGCTATGCACATGGCGACTCCGGAGGATATGAGGGCCTCTACCAGTATCCTCAAACCGTCCTCGCTCAGCGCCTTCAAGAGGGGAGAGTATTTGAGGACGTGCTGGGCGCTCATGAGAGCGAGGGAGGCCGCGTAGCTGCCGTAGTACTCCCCCTTCAGCACGTGAGCTAGCCTCCAGTCGCGCACGGCGGAGAACTTGGCCAACACGTCCCCTATGCCGGCCCGGTTGAGCCTCTCAGGGGCCCTCGCTATAACCTCGATGTCAGCGACTATCGCTATTGGCGTCCTCGTCTTGACGCTGGTAGGCCCCTTCAGGCCCTTGAGGCTTGAGAACGGAGACGCTATGCCGTCGTGGCTGGTTGCCGTGGGCACGCTCACGACGTCCTTCCCGAGCTTCATAGCTATGTACTTGGCCACGTCTATGGCCTTCCCCCCGCCAAAGCCGACCACTACGCTTGGATTGTTGTTCAATTTCTTTAAGACGTCGTTTGCCTCTTTTACTGACGGCTCGGTTATTGTCACGAAATCTACCTTGAACCCGCCTCTCTCCAGGAGGCCTTGGAGCTCGTCGCCCCACTCAGACCATATGTGGGGACCGGTGACCACAAGCACCTCGCCGCCGTCAAAGCCCAACGCCTTGATAACCTTTGGCAACTCCTTCCTAGTTCCCCGGCCTACCAACACTCTCTTCATGAGCTCTATCTCGTGGCGATCCCTCAAATGGAGCCCTACCGAGGGCTTCACGGGGAGGACGCTAATGAGGTGTGAGCCCTTAAAAAACCCCCAATGGGGCAAGCAGGGGTAACGAACGTGAGCGACGTCAAGTTCTTCAAGATTAGCGGCTATATGCTGATATCGCACGACAAGAACCCCAGGTGGCAAGCCTTCAACGTGATAAAGAGGGGCACCAAGCCCGAGGAGGTAGTGGAGAGGGTGCTCTCGGAACTCGGCAGCAGACACAAGCTGAAGAGGTACCACATAAGGATCGAGAAAGTTCAAGAAATGAAGGAGGAGGAAATAGAGGACATCTACTTCCTCCAGCTGGCGCACTTGAACGGCTGGGAGACCTACGACGCGCACAAGGTCTGGAGGAAGTACAAGCTGGGCTGGGGTGATCGGAAGTGAGCTTGCCTAAAGAAAAGCTCGAGGAGCTCCAGAAGCTCCAAAGGGAGTACGAACAGCTCCGGGCCTTACAGACCAGCCTCGCCTTGGAGGCCGAGCGCCTCAAGTCCTTTGCGAGGGACGCCGAGCTGGCCGCGAGCGAGCTGGAGGAGTTGAAGGGCGAAAAGGAAGCCCTAGTTCCCGTGGGCCCCGTCCTAGTGAAGTCCAAGCTCGAAACCAAAGTACTATACCCGTTGGGGGCCAACATTTACTTGTCCACAAAGCCGGAGGAGGCGGCCCGGAGACTCAAGGAAGAGAAGAAGAAGGTGGACGAGCAGCTGAAGCTCCTCGAGGCCGAGCTCGCGAAGGTGACGCAAGCGCTGACTTCAATAGAAGCCAGGGTTGCCGAGATCTACCGGGAACTGAACGTTGCTGGGACGCCTAAAGAAGGCACTCAAGGGGCTGGTCAACGAAGTAGCTAAGAGCACGAAGGAAGTAACCGAAGAGAAGCCCGCTCTCCCAGAGGCGGAGGGACCGGGGGAGAAGGAGAAGAAGAAGGGCCTTTTATCCAAACTAAAGGACACAATCGTTTACAAAGAGATAGACGTAAAGAAGCTTGAACCCCTCTTGGAGGAATACGTTTTAATGCTGAGCGAGCTCGACGTCGCTTACGAGGTAGCTGAGGAACTGATCGAGAACTTCAAGAAGAACTTAGTTGGACTGAAAATAAAGAGAGGCGCTGACGAGAGGGAAGTGATAGAGAGGGCTCTGAAGGACGCCATCTTGAGTTTGATAAGTGTACCTACCTTCGACTTGGTCGAGGAGGCGAGGCGGGCTCGTCAAGAAGGCAAGATACTCAAGATCATGTTCATGGGAGTTAACGGAGTTGGTAAGACAACAACGATAGCTAAGGTAGCCTACGCGCTGAAGAGGGCCGGGATCACCCCGGTGTTGGCTGCGGCCGACACCTTCAGGGCGGGAGCAGTGGAGCAGCTCAAGGCGCACGCAAAAAGGATAGGCGTTCCGATAATAACTAAGCCTTACGGCAGCGACCCTGCATCCGTGGCCTACGACGCGATAGAGTACGCCAAGGCGAGGGGATTCAACGTAGTTTTGATAGATACTGCCGGAAGGATGCATGTAGACGTAGACTTGATGAACGAGCTCCGGAAGGTAGCTAAGGTCGCTGAACCCGACTACAAGGTCTTGATCTTGGACGCCCTCACTGGAAACGACGCGGTGGAGCAAGCGAAGTTCTTTGACGAAGCCGTAGGAGTGGACGCTGTGATACTGACTAAGGTGGATGCAGATGCCAAGGGAGGGGCGGTGCTGAGCGTGGCAGCCACAATAAAGAAGCCCGTCCTTTACTTGGGCGTCGGTCAGAACTATGAGGACTTGATAAAGTTCGACCCTAAGTGGTTCGTGGAGCGGTTGTTGGGTGATGAGAAGTGAAGGAACTAAGCCGTTACGCGAACCAGTTGAGGAATTTGATAAACGACTGGAAAACAATATTGGCCTTGGCGAGCAAGCCCGATGAGGACGAGATAAAGACGGTCCTAAAGGTGGTCGGCTTGAGCACTGTGATAATTGCGGCCTTAGCATACATAATAAGGCTGGCCATAGTATTACTGCTCTACGGGTGATCGGAGTGCCGTTCTTCCCGGTGAGAACTGTAAGCGGCAGAGAAGTTGACGTCGCACTCCTAATTGAGGAAAGGGCAAAAGTCAAGAATCTAGACGTGAAGTCAATAATTGTGCCCCCGAGGATCAAGGGCTTCGTTATAGTGGAGAGCCCTGCCCACTTCGTGGTGGCCGAGGCGGTCAGGGGGATAAAGTACGTCAGAGGAGGGCCAGGCAAGAAGATGTCGTTGGACGAGGTACTCAAGATGATAAAGCCGGTGCCGATAATAGAGACCGTCGAGGTGGGCGACATAGTTGAACTGGTGGCCGGAGTCTTTAAGGGCGTGAAGGCGAGAGTTGAGGCCAAGATACCGGAGAAGAACGAACTGGTGCTCAGCATAGTAGAGGCGGCCTATCCGTTGCAAATAACAGTCCCCGCGGACTACGTGCGGCCGGTGCGGAGGTGAGAGGCAATGCCCAAGAAAGTATTAACCTTCAGCGTCGAGGGAGGTAACGCCAAACCCGCTCCCCCGATAAAGCCTGCGTTGGAGTCCGTGGGCCTCGACCCGAACGAGGTAGTCCAAAAGATAAACGAAATTACCAAGAGGTACAAGGGCTTCACAGTAACTGTAAAGGTCATTGTAGATCCCGACACTAAGGAGTATGAAATAGAAGTGGAGCCCCCAAACATAACCGAGCTTCTCCTAAAGCTGGCGGGCGCCAAGGCCCCCTCCGGGGACCCGATACACCAAAAGGTGGGCGACTTGCCTTTCGAGAAGGTAGTGGAGGCGGCGCTGCTCAAGGCCCCGGAGCTGACGGCCAAGACCTTGAAGGGGGCCGTGAAGACAGTGCTCGGCACGGCCAGAGCTATAGGCTTGACTGTAGACAAGATGGACCCCAAGGAAGTGACCCGGTTGGTGGAAGAGGGCAAGTACGACGATTATCTTAAGAAGTACGAGCCCGAGTGGGAGGCACTCAGTTAAAACCCCTCTTAGTGGTGGAGGAGGGCCAGAAGTTGCTAGTGGACGAAGCTCTCTTGGAGAGGGGCGTCAAGGAGGCCCTCGAGAGGAGTAGAAAGCGTAACTTCAAGGAGTCGGTTGACTTAGTCGTAGTCCTGAAGGATATAGACTTGAAGGGTCCTGAAGGAAGGATAAGGGAGGTAGTCGAGCTCCCGCACGCCCCCAAGAAGGAGGTCAAGGTTTGTGTGGTCGCCCACGGGGACTTGGCCTTGCAAGCGAAGAGGATGGGCTTGACAGTCGTCACTAGGGACGAGCTCCAACAGATGGACAAGAAGGCGGCCAAGAAGCTCGCGAAGAGGTGCGACTGGGTCTTGGTTCAGACAGACTTGATGGGCATAGCGGGCAAGATCTTAGGTCCCGCTTTGGGCCCCCGAGGGAAGGCTCCGGTGCCATTACCCCCCAACGCGCCGTTGGAGGCTTTCGTCAAGAAGTACTCGAAGTCGGTCAACTTGAGGGTTAGGAAACAGCCACAAATCATGTGTAGCATAGGCACGGAGGACATGGACCCCAAGGAGCTAGCTGAGAACGCTGCGGCCGTCTTGGGGGCGCTCGAGAGGAAGCTTCCCAACCCTCAAAATCAGATAGCTAAAGTTATAGTGAAGACAACTATGGGTCCGCCGGTGCTCGTTCTGAGCAGGAGGTGAAGCCCCTTGAGCGCCATCACTGATCGCGTCTCCACGTACCACAGGGAGGAGTTCCCCGAGTGGAAAGTAAAGCTCGTGAACGAGGTAAAAGAGAGGCTGAAGGAGAACGACGTAGTGCTAGTGCTGGACCTCGTACAGACGCCGGCCAATTTGGTACACAAGTTCAGGAAAAAGTTCAGGAAAGAGCTGCCCTACATGAAGGTTATAAAGAACAATTTGGTGAGGAAAGCGTTCGAGCAGAGTGGAATCGAGATGCCCAAGGAGATGGACGAACAGCTGGTAGGCTCCAACATGTTCGTATTTACCAACGAGAACCCGTTCAAGCTGGCCCTCAAGATATCCAAGTTCAGCATGCCGGCTCCCGCAAAACCCGGGGACGTGGCCCAGAGCGAGATAGTGGTCCCTGCGGGAGATACGGGCTTAACCCCGGGCCCCATACTATCTACCTTCGGTAAGCTGAAGATTAAGACCATGGTCAAGGGAGGGACCATCCACATAGCCAAGGACACGGTAGTCGCCAAGCCCGGGGACGTCATCTCGCCCGAACTCGCCAGCTTGCTCCAGAAGCTAGGCATAACACCTATGGAATTAAAAATGAAGATAAAAGGAGCCTACATAAAGAGCTTGAAGAAGTGGGTGCCCGCGGAGGAGCTAGTACTGGACTTGAACAAGTATAAGGAACAGATACAAGAGGCCTACACCAACGCGTTGGCGCTAGGAGTGAGCATAGCGTACCCCGTGCCGGACGTGCTAAAGCTGAGCGTAGCGAAGGCGTTCCAGGACGCTTTGAAGGTTGCTGTGGAAGCGGGCTGGCTCACCGAGGAGACTGCACCATACTTGATCAGCAAGGCCTACGCGCAAGCGCTGGCGCTCGTGGGCGCGCTGGGCGACAAGGCAAAGGAACTAGGAATAGAAGTGGAGGTCCCGACCGTCGCCCCGGCGGCCGAGGAGGAGGCGAAGGAGAAGAAGGAAGAGGTGGAGGAGGAAGAAGAAAAGAAGGAGGTCTCAGAGGAAGACCTCTCTGCGGGCTTGGGCGCGCTATTCGGCTAACCTCTTCCTCTTCAAATACTCCTTTACTTTTTCTGAGAAGAACAGCTTACCGTCCACCACGGGGTAGGCGTAAGGCAGCTCTTCCACTACCTTCATCCCCATCACTTCGCCCACCTCTAGCTCTACTCCTATGACTCTCTCTATCTCGCTCAGCCTCTTCCCGCTCCTAATCAACCAAGCGACTGCGACTGCGCCGTCTATAGAGAACTGCTCGGGCCCCAGGTTCCTGACCAAGACTCCTTTTGGCAAGAGCTTGCTGGTGAGCATCTCCCACGTCCTTCCCCTAGGGGGGTGTGCGCCCAAGATCCCGCCCACGACGACCGTCCCGGAGGCCTCCTCCGGGACCAACTCTCTATCCCCTTTCGGGTCTAACACTACCCAAGGCCTCGGCAAGGAGTCTATCAGCTCCGCCACGCTCCTCTCGTCGAAAGGCACTCCGAGCTCTCTCAGAGAACTCTTCAACATCTCGTCCTTCACGTTTGCTATTAATAGTTCATCGCCCACCAGCTCGTAAGCGTGCTCGTACTCGTAGAGCAGCCACTCGCTGTACTCCTCCAAGTTTTCCACTATTATCAAGTGCCGTCCCCCCGGGAGGTCCGGGCGGGAAAGTAAATTGTCGGGGCCGGAGTACCCTATAGAGGTAATCGAAGAAGGGAAGGTAAAGCTCGCGGTCCCCAGGATGAGCGACTACCTGAGGCCCGACGGCGTGTACGAGCCCGCACACGCCCCAGTTTTCTACAACCCCAAGGCGAAGTTCAACAGAGACGTGGCGGTCGCGCTGGGAGCGGCGCTCAAGGAGAGGCTCGGGCGGCTGGAGGTCTTGGAGCCGCTGGCCGGCTCCGGAGTGAGAAGCTTGAGGTACGCAGCGGAGGCCGGGGCTGACAAGGTGCTGGCCGTAGACGCGAACCCGAAAGCAGTCGAGCTGATAAAGTACAATATAAAGATTAATAACTTAGAAGACAAGGTGAAGGTCTTGCTCGCAGAGGCCAACGCAGTCTTACACTCCCGCGAGCTGAGGGGAGGGTATTACGACTTGGTGGACGTGGACCCCTTCGGCTCGCCCATGCCCTTCGCTGACGGGGCGATAAGGGCGACCAGGAGGGGAGGGGTGGTGGCCTTCACGGCCACCGACACCGCCCCCTTGACCGGGGCGAGGCCTCAGTCGGCTCTGCGCAAGTACGGGGCTTCGGTGAGGAGGACGCCCTTCTCAAAGGAGGTTGCAATAAGGGTCTTGATAGCCGCACTGGTCAGGGTGGCGGCTGTGAGGGAGGTGGCCCTCAAGCCGGAGGCGGCGTTCTTCAAGGACTATTACGTGAGGGCGCAACTTTCGGTGGACAGGGGGGCGAAGAGGGCGGACGAAGCCTTGTCGCAGCTCGGCTACTTGTTCTACGGCCCCAGCTACTCGGTCGAGGTCGTAAAGGGCTACCCCCTCCCCGAGAGGGTCCCCAAGGGAGAGGTTCTAGGCCCCTTGTGGTTGGGTCCCTTGACGGGACCCTTGGCCAAGAGGGCAGCAGAACTGGCTGGAGGTGAGGTAAAACGCTTCTTGAAAAGCTTGATAGAGGAGGATTCGGTGGGCGTACCTTATTCCTATAAGGTTGAGAAGGTTGCGAGCCTGTTAAAGGTTAACATGCCGAGCCCCAAGTTGGTGGTGGAGGAGCTGAGGAGCTTGGGCTATAAGGCGTTGTTGACGCACTACGACTACACATCGATTAAGACCGACGCCCCGGTAGAGGAGGTCTTTAGGGTAGTGAAGGACTTGAGCCCGCGTCCCTAACCGTTAAGTGAACCCCCGAACTCCCCCTTAGGTGACTCGCGAGGTGAACGTCGTAGATGTGGCCGAAGCGGAGCTCAGAGAGGCCGCGGCGCAGTTCTACGAGAGGAGGCAGCTCCTAGCCTTCCTCGCATCATATGTGGCGGCCTCCGCCGCGGGCGCCTCGCTCAAGCTCCCCTTAGTCGCCGCGGCCGGCGTCGTCCTCTTAGGGGTTTCGGCATTCTTGTTCAAGAATGTAATAAGCAATAAGGTAGAGGCCGTTAGGGAGGCTTGGGACTTGCTGTTGGACGTTAAAGGTTTGGACACCAAACTGATACAGAACCCAGAGGAAAGGAAGGAGTTGGAGGAACTGGTACAATCAAAGTATAACAAGTTCAAGCGGTTAGTGATGTACGTTAAGGACGTAGCTGAAGAGACGAAGGGAAAAGCCGCTTTGGCCTTCGCCCTCTACGGCGCGGGCAGCGGGCTCGTGAGCTCGTCCCTCGCCTTTACCTTACCGTGGCCCGTGTCACTCGCTACCTACGCTGTTATGAGCTTGATGTTCGTGGTGCCCTTGCCGAACATAGTGTATGAGCTGAGGGAAGTAGTGGTGTAGGAGCCCGTGCTGCTGTGTGGCGGGCCCGCCGGGATTTGAACCCGGGACTTCCGCGGCGGGAAACGGGCCAAGCCCCGCCTCTACGGGTTAAGAGCCCGCCGCTCTACCAGGCTGAGCTACGG